>NZ_JCACKM010000244.1:0-102471 GCF_059505385.1 Desmonostoc vinosum | reverse complement strand
ACAGAGACGCAGAGAAGAGAACGCAAAGAAGGACTTTTGCAAGAGGTCTATTAATCATTGGTTATTTGTATTCACAAAGGAAAAGGACAAATGACAACGGACAACTAGATAAAGTAATTATACAATTTAGATATGAATTTCCTGGTTTGATTAATCATAATTTCTCTTTGATCCAAACAAATCCAGCTATAGCATTTCCTAATAGAAGGCTGAGCAGTCCTAGAACATAACTACTAAACCAGTAAACCAAACCAATTTCTAAACTATGTTGTCGGAATAATTTAGCAGCATCTAACTCATAAGTGGAAAAAGTAGTATAAGACCCTAAAAAACCTGTAGTGACTAGCAGCCGAATATCAGGATGAATTGTGATGAATCGTCTCAGTGCCAGCGTTGTAAAAAATCCCATAACAAAACATCCACTGACATTAATAATGAGTGTGCTGTAGGGGAACCCTGTGTCAAAAAGCCCAGCAAACCACAAACCAAAATAATAACGTGAGAGTGCCCCAGAAATTGCGCCAAGACTAATACCAATAGGAGTACGAATTGCAGGATTTTGTAACATGATCACATCGCTTCGCGTAATTCGTAATTACCATTTTTAAGGCATTAAATTAGGCTATTCAGTACATATTATGCTAAGTCCGCTATAAAAAATCCTAAAAAGCTTGCTATGTGTGGGAAGCTGGGCCGATTTTTTGATACTAATTTCTTCATATTGCCTTTTTCCTCTGTTCCCTGCCCAAACACTGGGTAAATTTAGTTATCTTCAGTGAAACCTATTCCTAGTTCCTGTTTGCTTTGTTTTAACTGTTTCCAGAGTAACTGTATACGGTTATAAGCTTCTTCAGGAGAGAGTTTACCACCAGTTTCTAAATTAGCTACGTAACTAACTTTTTGAGCAAATTCTTGGAGATTAGCATTAAACATTAAATTCTCTGGTCTGAATTTACCGTGATAGCGACTACGAGGATAAATAAAGCTATCTTTTTCTTCCCAATTAGTTAGTTTCATAGATTTGTCCTTCTACTTATGTAGAATTATCGTAATTACATTCAGAATTTATGCAATCCTAAATTAGGTGTAAACAGCAATTTCCCTGATTTTTAGAGAAAGCCGGAATCTTAGTCGCCTCTGTAAGCTAAAAAACATCTAAATTACATAATCAAATTAAATAAAACTCTTGTGGGGTGGGCATCTTGCCCGCCCTAATTATGCAAGTTATATGTGGAACAGCTTACTGGGTACAAATTAGAGTTTAAAATCTAAAGATTCCATGTTGAGTTTGGGTAAAGAGACTTGACTAAGCTTATCGAATATGCAGAAGCCTGTGAGGAAGTACGTGCAGTGTATGATGATATCCGCGCTACTCGCCAGACCGATTATATTAATAATTTTTGGAAAGCCATAGCTAGCCATCCCCCTACGCTCAAGCGGACTTGGCAAGCAGTTAAAGAAGTAATGACAAGCCCTGGTGAAATTGATCCATTGATGCGCGAACTGATTTACATTGCTGTGAGTGCAACCAATGGATGCAATTATTGTATTGCTTCGCACACAGCAGCAGCGCGTGCTAAGGGAATGGATGATACCATGTTTGGGGAACTACTGGCGATCGCTGCTACTGCCAATATGACCAACCGCTTAGCAAATGGCTATCAAATTCCAGTCGATGAGCAATTTAAAGTCTAGCAAAGTTGCACAACAGCACAGAAAACGGCAAGATCACGAAACCTTAAAACTACCTCTGTCAGCGATTAACAGACATACTCTTTTACAAAGTATTTTTACTTTCTTCATGAAGATTCCCTAAATTACCTGTGAAATTACAGGTAAAAAGAATTAATAAAGTTGAGATGTGGAATAGTATAATTACCAGTAAAATTATCTAAAAGCTTTCTTTAGGCTGAGATGAAGATTTTAAAGAAAACGTTATGTTTGGCTACAGCAACAGTATCTATTGCGACTTGTTCGGTTGTTGTGGGTAACGCAACGCCTGCTGTTGCCTTAGATCTAACTTTGAGTTCAGTGACCGGCAGTTGGACAAACCCTGTAGGCGGTGGTTCTACTGTCAGTGGTCTGAACACTAATGAAATTCGCTGGGGTGAGCCTTTTAGCAACAATCTCAAAAGTGGACTGAGATTTAATGGTACTGCACCACCAGCAATTCCAATCACCACAGAAACCAATTTTGTATTAGGTAGGCTAACTCATCTCAACTTTCCGATCATTCCACCAATTCTCACTGGTGCAGACTTAAATATCGCTCTCGATGTGGGAGAGACACAAACTTTTAAATACGCGTTTAACGTTAACGAAACTAGAAATCGCCCTACTTGTCCTAGCTTTCAGAAAAGCCGGACTCCTTGTGATGACCAGATTAACTTTACTTCTGCTTTAAACTCCAATACCTTCTCTGTTGAAGGTCAAGAGTATACTTTGCAGTTACTTGGGTTTAGCAGTACTGCTGATGGTTCTAATCCAGTTTCTGATTTTATTACTGAAGAGAGAAAAGCTTCTAGCGCCTTCTTGGTTGGTCGCATCACTGCTGTCAGAACTATCCCGGAACCAGCAACTGTAGTAGGTTTATCTCTGTTAGGGCTTTGCTTGTTTAATCGTCGTTGGCGATCGCCCAAGCAATTGTGATCCGATAATTCATCGATTCATGCGGCGAAACTCAGCAGGAGTTTGGCGCATTGGTTTGTCTCGGTTCCAAATTCCTTGCCCCATGAGTCTAGCCCATTGTTGAGCGCGTTCTAAGCGTTCGTCGTATTTATGGTTTGGCGATCGCCCCATAAACAATACGTTACCCTGTTTCACTAACTCTTCGTTCAGTAAAACTTGATCCTTCCACACATAAGCTAGAGTTCGCCCGATTTTATCTTTTGCCTCCACATCAAACTCTAGCGTTACAGGTTTTTCAAGACCGCCAATCAAATCTTCTAACTGTTTTTTTGCTGCTTCTCCCCAAGGGCGCTGTCGTAAATCTGGTGCATCAACCCCCACCAATCGCACTTGAGAGATTAAAGTCGGTTGTTCAGCCATACCTAAAACTTCCAAGCTTTGCCCACTCACCACCCGTGCCACTTTTACTTGGGCTTGATTGATAGCCAGTTGATTTTTGCTTTGACAACTCATTAGTAGCAAAACAGACATGAGGCAGATCAAGAAGATGAAGAGAGGCTTTTTTGGATTTTTAGTCGCCATATTTTAGAGTTTCTCATTCTAGTGAGGTCATGTAATTGAGATTAGGGGCTAGATTTATCTCATGTAATTGAGAATAGCTAATGAAAAGTAATGATTACCCAGTCCCCATTCCCCAGTCCCCAATCCCCAGTCCCGATTCCCCAGTCCCCATTCCCCATTCCCCAGTCCCCATTCCCCAGTCCCCAATCCCCAGTCCCCAGTCCCCATTCCCTAGCCCCCAGTCCCCAGTCCCCAGTCCCCAGTCCCCAGTCCCCAATCCCTAATCCTCATCTAACGGTAAACCCGCCCTAACTCTCCCCCTAGCAAAGTAACGCCCAAATTGAAGTTCGTAAACTTCATCTTCGTCTTGTGTTTCTACTTCCAAGTCAGAACGGGGGTAACTCACGCACAGCAAAGCATAACCTTGCCGCCGCAACTCCGGCGACAGTCCGATAGCTTCTGGCTGGTAAATTTCTCCCGACAACACCCTCACAGCACAAGTGGTACAAGCCCCATTACGGCAAGAAAATGGCAATTCCGTCCCTTGTTTTTCGGCAGTGTGCAGGATGTAACGGTCTTCTGGCACTTGCAGTGTGTGTATTTTACCAGTGACGCGATCGCGAACTCTAATTGTATGTGTACGGGGCATCTTGATCCGAGATTTTGTTTTTGAGATTTAATCTAAAATGTCTGCTTTTATCTTTGCATTTTTTGGGTTTTCATATTACAATCGTAAATCGTGACACCTGGAGAGGTGGCCGAGTGGTTGAAGGCGCAGCACTGGAAATGCTGTTTGGGGGCAACTTCAACGAGGGTTCGAATCCCTCCCTCTCCGTTTATCCTTGATTTATAAGCATTCTAACAACTGTGGTCATAATGCTATTGGTTGAATTGGTTGAAGTGATGGTTTAAGTGCATATTTATAAAATAAACTTATATCTTATCTCTCCAAAAATCTGTCCACTTTTTACCTGAATTTTTGGAACGCTATAACCTTTATTCCATAACCTTTATAAGGTCAATTTTTAGGTCAAATTTTGACCCTATCTGTACTCAGATGGGTGTTGGGTAGTTCACTGTCAGTATTTGAACGCAGCACCGCAGATTTTGACTGTGAGAGCTTTGTAAATTCAAAAAACGATGCGTAGGCTAGGCGTAGCCTACGCACAACATTATTTACCGCCGTAGAAAAAGGCGATTTCTTTTTCTTTGAGGGGTGCGAAGTCCGCGTCGGCTAGTAATTGATCGAGTTTTGCTTGGGGAATGTGTTTTGCACCAATGCGGACAATGCGCGATCGCATGGTATTCGACACACCGCTGCGCTGTCTATTTGCTTCCAATGCCATGACTTTGTGATATAATTCTAGCTTTGCAGGCGGAATTGGAGTACCATCAAAATCTATTCCGTGTGCAATCGCTGCATCAATAGCATCAGCACCTGTAGTCGTTGGATTCCCTGGGTTAGTTTCAGTGGGCATGGCGATTTTCTCAAGGCTACAGGTAGATTTTACCAGCCTTGCTGCTCAAAAAAGGACTAGATATTAGGGTTTAAACAAGAGTATGTCCAATCCTCGTCTTGTCTACAGCACATTAGTACCTAGCTCAACTAAATCACAGTTTTGTTTTTTGGTTCACTGGTATTTTTTGTTGCCAGAGCATTAATTATAATATTGCTAAACTGGGTGTGCATATCCACTTGTCAATTTTCGAGATTTGATTGCATTTCAAACCAAAGGTGAGCAATAGGTGATAGTATGTCTGGTGCCCAAACTCCTCAAAACAAAGACCGGAAGCTCGAAAAATCTCTGACCGACAAAATTATAGATGATTATCTAGAAAACACAGAAGGTTGGCTTAGAGCCATTTTGCGGATGTGTATCTTCTCGTTGGCTCACCTAGATGGACAACCAGTTTTCGTCATTGAGTGTCCAAATCAAGCAGTGGCCAAGCGGCTGAGTCGCAAAACCAACACCTTCCGAGGAATAGTATACTTTTTAACTGATAATTTTGATAGTAGCGATCGCACTTTGTTATGCTACCAAGAAACCAAAGATGGAACTTGGTGCTGTTTTGATACCAATACTAGATCTTGGAAAAAACTCAGTAATTTGCGATCGCGCACAGCATCAACGGATGGTTAACCTAACTATCCCAGAGTCAAAAGTCAAGATTTTGTTGACTTTTGACTAATATCTATCTTGACGTATGACCAAACCACCAACAAACGCCCCCAAAATGGTACCTGTCCACAAACCTGTTGTGCTACCTTGCCACATCGCCCCTGGTGTTACCCAGGCATTGCACATCTGTTTTAAACCCCAAGGCTGATTTTGACACCTTTGACTATGCAGCATGAGAGTAATTTGGCTACTAATATAAGCACCAAAAAATCCTGATGAGAGTGCTGAAAAGGTACAAATTAAAATTTGTTTTTTAGTTTTTGTCATTGGTCATTTCTTTGCGTCCCCGTGTCTTTGTGTCCTCGTGTCTCCACGTCTTTCCATTCTCCATTCCCTACAGATTCAAACAGTAGCAGGTCAATACCGTAATACTGTTTTGTGTGTCCGATAAGTTTCATACCTAATCTTTGAGTGACGCGGATTGAGGCATGATTTTCTGGCCTGACAACAGCGTAAATTATAGGCAATTTGAGGACATTAAAGCCGTAGTTGAGCATTCCCACTCCGGCCTCTGTGGCATACCCTTGACCCCAAGAAGCATGTCGCAAGTGCCAGCCGACTTCATAATCTTGAGTTGGGAGGCCATCTTTGTCGGGCAATTGTTTGAGAAGAATAGTTCCCACAATTGTGTTAGTGGCTTTTTCCACCATTGCCCAAGATCCAGTACCGTTATTGCGTCGGCGCGATCGCTCAAGATTATCAATCAAACGTTGGCGTTGTGACTCAATAGTAGCTACGGGAGAACCATTACCCAAAAAGTATGTAACTTTGGGGTCACTATAAATTTCAAACGTTTGCTCAGCATCGTGTTCGGGAATCCAATTGCGAATAATTAAGCGTTCGGTTTCAAAAAGGTGTGTCATTTTGCCTTTTACTTAACAAAGTCGCTTTTTGCAAGATGCTTTGAGAACCTTAAACTAAATTTATGGAAATATGACATCAGTAGTATATCGAAAGCTGCGAAGGGAATGAGGTTGCCTACAAAGTTTAAGGATATAATTATTTGACACTCCCTGCCCTGCAAGAGCGAGGGTTCTTCTCTCACAGAATCATGTCTAGACTGTTTCCAGCCCCCGACAGAACTTCTCTAGAAGCAATTTGAGACCCCACGGGCTGCCCGGCCGCAAGGATACCTCGATTAAGTATTACCTTCCCCATGTTTTAGCCTCAAATTTCATTCAAGAGTGTGCAGTTTTCATAATAGCAAGCTTGTAAAAGTTATTGGCTCAAGCAAGCTCGAAAAGGGGAGAGAGCTTTACTTTTTCCCTCAACTCCAAGTTTTACTTCTACATAGCCGTAAGTATGCACCTATCGGCGTAGGTGAATCTACAACAGCTTGGTTTTTGCAATTTATTCATGAATATCTAACTGAGCCGCTTGACTGGTGATGCAGACTTTGGTGGTGACTGGAATTTAGAGAAAAAGACGGGCACTATCGAAGTATACGAGAGCAATTGCAAACTGTTTAATTGATAAGCCGCTTTTCTTAGTGCCATTCGGCCTTGTTGATAGCGCTGAAATTATCTAGCTGAGAGTGACAAACGAGAAACTGCTAGCTAATAACTGACACAAAATGTAATACAAAATACATTTTTCGCACATTTTTTGATTTTTACTATAAGATATCGTTAACAAAAACATGTACCTTTGGTTAAAAAAAATATCTATCTGAAGACAGAAAAATTTCCTAAATCCATCGAAAAATACACTTTTAATAGGCTATTGGCGCTGTTTTCCCTAGTCAGAAACAAGAAATTGCCTGATTAGTGCTTTTGAAACGCCTGTACAAACATTGCAGACAAGCATTCAGCCATATTTTTTCTCGACACCACGATGAAAAACTGGATCACGAAGTTAATAATTTGTATAGTATTTTTGTATATTTTATTATCAGTAAATAGTTGCTTAGCTGCTGACCAGCTTACAGATATTTATCAGCAGCAATTAAATACACTGCCTGTAGTTGAAAATTTAGCGATCGCCGACGATAGTTTCGCAGACAATAAAAGAGAAGATTGGCGGCGATTTCGTTACATACTCAACCGGACGGATGAGCTAGCGGGGTTGTTCACGCTGCATCACAATCATGATTCTGGTCAAATTTATTTGGAACTAGAGCCAGAACAACTAAATAAAAATTATCTGGCGACGGTGACATTAGAATCGGGTATTGGGGAAAGTGGGATTTATAGCGGATTACCTCTTGCTGATTTTTTATTTTACTTCCAGCGAGTAAATAATAATTTGCATTTTGTGATTCGGAATGTTAAATTTCGTACAGAAATCAGTAAACCAGAACAGCGATCGCTTGCTCGTTCGTTTAGCGATTCAGTCCTTTATTCACTGGCAATAGATAGTATTGATCCGCGTAGTAAAAATATTTTGCTTAACCTGGATGAGTTGCTAATGCAAGACCTTCCGGGCTTAACTCCTCTATTAAAATATTATTTACAAGCTGATTATCGTCTGGAAATCAGTAAGTCATATTTTGGTGATGTTACTAGTCTCCCAGAAAACTTAGAAATTGATGCAATTTACGGTTTTTCATCAACAGAAGGAGCAGATTTAATCACCCTGCCTGATAGTAGGGCACTCTCCTTAAAAGTACACTATAGTTTTTCTCAACTGAGAGAAAACAACGGTTATATTCCCAGACTTGCTGATGACAGAGTAGGATATTTTATTACTGCTTTCCAAGATTTATCTGCTCATAACGCTTCAGAACCATTTGTGCGTTACATCAATCGTTGGCATCTGGAACCATCCAATCCTCACGCACCTTTATCGCCACCCAAAAAGCCAATTGTCTATTGGATTGAAAACGCTGTACCCTTCGAGTATCGGGACGCAATTCGAGAAGGTGTTTTGATGTGGAATCAAGCGTTTGCTAAAGCTGGATTTCAAAATGCCATTGAGGTGCGGCAAATGCCAGATGATGCTGATTGGCAACCGGCGGATGTGCGCTACAATACCATCCGCTGGTTCAATTCTCTAGATGCTGGTTTTGCCAGAGGGCCGATGCGCGTCAACCCGTTCACCGGGGAAATATTGGATGCAGATATTATCGTGGATGCCAATATGGTGCGTTCAATTCAACAGGGATATCGCACTTATGTAAAAACGCGGGGATGGGGGGATGGGGAGACGCGGGGACGCGGGGATGGAAAGAGGTGGGGTTCACCGTATCCTTGGCAAGATGCAGATTTGTCAGAACAAGCAGCTATGGGGACGTTGGCGTTATCACTTTTGCAAAACGTGACACCAAATAGTACAACGATGAGAGAATATGTACATCAATATTTGCGTTCTTTGATTGCTCATGAAGTTGGACATACGCTTGGTTTACGCCACAACTTTCATGGCAGTACTATGTTAGCGCCTCAAGAATTAAATAATACTGAAATTACTCGCACTAAAGGTTTAACGGGTTCGGTGATGGACTATTTACCCGTGAACATAGCGCCACAAGGAGTGCAGCAAGGTGAATACTTTCCAAGTGTTGTTGGGCCATACGATGAATGGGCAATTGAGTATGGTTATAGAAGAAATCCCAATACAACACTTGCGGCAATTATCCCAGAAGCAGAAAGGGGTTTTTTAGAGCAGATAGCTTTGGCATCACCCCAACCAGAATTATCTTACGCCACCGATGAAGATATCTGGGACATCAATCCTCTGGCCAATGTCTGGGACATGAGTAGTGATGTGTTACTTTATTCGCAGTGGCAAATGGATAATGCCCGGATGATGTGGCAACGCCTCGATCAGCGTTATCTTTCACAAGGAGAAAGTTACAGCCATCTACGTGTCTTATTTAATAAAGTACTCAAATACTATTTTCGGAATGCCGCCTTACTTGCTAAGTATATCGGTGGACAATCGTTTCGCCGTCTCCATGTTAGCCAAGCACAGACTGGAAACTGGCAAGAATTAAGTAAGGTACAAAATTCACTCAATGATTCTTTCCCAGTACCCAGTCCCCATGCCCCTAATCCCCACTGGGCTTCGCCCCGCTTCGCTAACTTGGGGGCCCCGAGTTCCCCAGTCCCTAACGACACTTCCTGGACGTTTGTACCAGTTTCACTGGGAGAACAACGTCAGGCATTGACAAAGCTGCAAGAATATGTATTTGCTGATGAGGCTTTTAGTTTTTCACCACAGTTACTCAATCAATTGGCACCGTCACGTTGGCAACATTGGGGAAGTGATGTACTCAATAGCCGCCTTGATTATCCCATTCATGAGAGTATTCTGTATTTCCAGAGTACAGTACTACGATCGCTCTTGGATAGCGATCGCCTCAATCGATTACGCGATATCGAATTTAAAACCCCACCTGGACAAGCGCTTTCTCTACCAGAACTGTTTGATACCCTCCAAGGGGGCATTTGGACAGAAGTTTTAGCTCCAGAATCAGCTAAGTCACTTTCTAGCATTCGCCGTGCATTACAACGGGAATATTTGAATATTCTGCTAGAAATGGTTTTGGGTCATACTGATGTACCTGAAGATGGACGCACACTAGCTTGGTATGAATTACGCCAACTGCAAAAAGCTATTGACCTCAAGCTCAAACAACTTGGTGAAAACCTTGATGTTTATACACTAGCCCATTTAGAAGTGTCTAGCGATCGCATTACCAAAGCATTAAATGCACAGTTACTCTCTAAGTAGCCATTAACCTATAGCTTAACCGTTTGCTCAAGGAGATGGGGCTTTCAACTCGCAAGAAACATCAATAGACTTCTTGCAAAAATACTTGAACCGTCAGAGACTCAAGTCTCTGCCTAATAGCAAAAGTCCGTTGAAACGGACTAAAAATACTGTTATTAGTCGGTTTCAACCGACTTGAGTTATCAGCCAGAAAATTTATTTTCTGGCGAGTATCCGACTTTTGCAAGAGGTCTAATAAACAACTGAGAAAAAAGATTCCAGCATTACTATTCGCGATTTGCAATTCCCTTGTGAACCAAATTCTCTGTCGGATTCTTTATGGTTGCAAAGTTTTATCGAAATATGACCAAATTCGGACTGTCTTGTCTTTACTACCACTGGCGAGAATTTGTTTGCCAGGGCTGGTAGCGATCGCCAACACCCAATCGCTATGATTAGTAAGATTACGAAGCAATTTACCTGTCTGTAAACTCCATATCTTAATACTATTGTCAGTGCTGCCGCTGGCAATGGTTTGATCATCAGGGCTGAAAGTGACGGCGATAACTCGTGAGGTATGTCCAATTAGTGTGTGCAAAAGTTTGCCTGTTGATAAATCCCATATCTTTATGGTTTGATCCCAACTTCCACTAGCAAGTATTTTGCCATCGTGACTAAATACTACAGTTCTAACGGCATCATCATGTTGGGCGATTGTGCGGAGAAGTTTACCTGTCTGCAAACTCCATATTTTGATAGTTTTGTCAATACCTCCAGTGGCAAAAGTTTCTCCATCTGGGCTGATAGCGACAGAGAACACCCGACGTTTATGTCCTGCAATTGTGCGGAGAAGTTCGCCTGTAGGTAAGTTCCACATTTTGATGCTACCATCTTCACCACCAGTGATTAGCATCTGTCCATCAGGGCTGATGGCAACTGACCAAACAGAACTAGAAGTATCGGTGAGTGTCCTAATCAACTCGAAGGTTTGGAAATTCCAAATTTTAATAGTTTTATCTCCACCGCCACTGACAAGAGTTTGACCATCTGAACTGAGAGCGATCGCTCGTACAGTATCGGTATGTCCTGCCAATGTGGATATAATCTTTCCAGTATCGGTATTCCAAACCTTGATTGTTTGATCTGCACTACCACTAATCAAAGTCTTACCGTCGTTAGCTGGAACCACACACCAGACTGCATCTGCATGTCCTACTAAAGTTTTTTGTAGAGCTAAGGTAGGATTTTTAGTTGAGATAGAATCTGGAGCTTGTTGAACAATATCAGCAAAAGGTGTGACTCGTAAAAAATAGTAGCCGCTAAATATCAAGCATAGTAGCAGAATTCCGCTTGCAACTATCCCTACCATCCAAGTTAAGCGTCCAGAATCAGTCAACACAGCCTCTTGGCTACCCCTGCCTTCAACATGATCTAAAATCATCTGAGTCAGAGGTAATGTTTGTGTAGGCGATCGCAATTTTTGCTTGTGGTCGAAGGTATAATTTGGAATTATTTCCTCGTCAGCAGCAACAAATAAATCAAGTAACTTCCCTTGCTGAAGAGTAATTTGGCTTTGCTCACGCAAATTTATCGGAATTTCAACTCCGGTACGGGTGGGTTGATAATTCCACAACTCTGAGGTGGCTAAGCTTTCTAGAGAAGTTGGCAGATTTTGCCTATTGATTAATGCTATTGGGCCTTTGTGTAGCCAAATCCAAATATTTTCCAGTTGGGTAGGCTGTAGTGAACCTGCTAGATAGTAACTGATAAAGTATGGTACATCGCTGCGACCAAAATCATCTAGTCCATCGTTATACAACCAGCCAAATAGATTATGTTCTGGGGTGATTTGATATAAGTAGGCAGCATGGTATGTAGAACTTGGTGGATTGTAGGCATCCCAGTACTGATAGACTATTTGTTGCAAAAAGGCTTGTTGAATTTCTGGGGGAACTTCTTTACTGGCAAGGGTTGTAAATCCGATGGTGGTAAAGCTGGTGTGTATAAGTTGACCTAAAAGTTGAGACATTGATCATGGTTTTATCTCACGCAAAGACGCAAAAAAGTACTAAGGACGATCAACATTGCTTTGTTGGGTGGGGTTTTGGGGTTGTTCGGGGATAAGGGTAGATGCACCAAAGGCAAAGAATAGAGAGGCGATCGCTCCTAACATGCCTATACTTGTTAAGGAAAGAATTAAAATATATCTGCGAACTGTTGGTGGTAACATTTGACCAATAAATAAATTTTGGCTGAATCCGCTGGCCAAATCTTGTCGTGAGGGAAAATGGCGGGAGTGATTTAACTGTGCTAATAGCCAAAGGAGGGGTGCTGCTGCACCTCTGGCGTTGAAGCTAGCGACACCTTCTAGAGAAACAATTGGGATAGCAGAATAAAACTTTTGATGCTGGGCTTTGACTGCATCCAGGCGGGTAAGCAATGGTTGCAGTTTCTCTTCAATTTGCAACAGTGTGATAGGACTGAGTTCGAGTAGGTCGCACTTGGTTAAAATTAATGCAAAAGCATATTTTAGATCATGCTGGGAAACTAGAGATGCGATCGCCACTACCTGATTGTAAATATCCTCAACAAAGAGCGAATAATCTTTGTCTTGTACAAAAGCATTAGCATTGAGAAATACACAGCAACCATTAGAAGCAAGTACCATTTCTTGAAAATCAGGATTACGAATATTACACGACTCACCAGGAATATCCCACCAACGGAAACGACATACAGTTTTCACTCCCCACAAACTTTGACGTTTCAAACTAAAATCAAAACTGGTAATTTTAATTGTTGCAGGTGGATATAAACCAGTACGAGCAACATGATTTTTAATCTTTTCAATATTTGCTTGTACCTCACTATCTTGACAATCAAACCATAAATTTTGTGGATTTTGGGCTTGGCTATCAGGATGCAATTCAGCATAACTACCAGCCAAAAAAACCGTCTTACCCACACCGCGTTGACCAATACTCAACAAACTAAATATTTTCTGATGACTAGATAATAAACTCATAAAACTCCCTTGGCGCTCTCTGCATTTTGGCGGTTAGTTTATTCAAAACATACCTTGAAACAAATTCAAAATCATCGAAAATGGATTGCGATTTCGCCGCTTACCTCTACCAAAACTAAACGAAGCAAATGCTAGAGTAGTTTGCCGAAAACTATATCCGGTTCTCGCTAAAAAAGAAGCATTTAAACTTCCACCTTGTCCAGAAATTTGAGATTGATTTTCGGCAAAAGTATCGATCGCTGTTTGTTGAAATATGAAAAAGCCCAGCCCACCTGTGAGGTTTTCTTGTTCTTTTTCGGATAAATCTGTTAGTAATTCGGATGGTTTGAGTGGTTCAGACATATATTCATTAGAGATTTGTAATTACGAATTACGAATTAGTTAGATGAATTTGAGGTGTTCTCCTGGGGTGGAACGTAAATCTTTGAGAGTTCCTTGGGTGATGACTTGGCCTCTATCTAGCAGTACTACCCAATCTGAACGGTTGATGACGCTGGTACGGTGGGTGATCATGATGGTGGTTTTGCCTTTGCGGGATGCTAGGAGTCGATCTAAAACTTGGGCTTCGCTAACTGGGTCGAGTCCGGCGGTGGATTCGTCTAAGATGAGGATGGGGGGATCGGTGATGATTCCTCTAGCTATTGCCAGTCTTTGGCGTTGTCCACCGGAAATGTTGGCACCGAATTCTCCTAAGACTGTTTGGTATTTGGATGGCAGTTGACTGATGAAGTCGTCTGCATCTGCAATCTGGCAGGCTTTGACGATTTGCTCGAAGGAGATGTAAGGTGTACCCAAGCGGAAGTTTTCGATGATTGAACGACTCCAAAAGTGCGGTTCTTGCGGGACGTAGACTACTTGTTGTCGTAGGCAATCGAGAGAAAGGTCTTCTAAGTTAAAGTAGCCGATGCGGATGTTGCCGGAGTGGAGCTGATAAAATCCAGCTAGGAGTTTGGCTAGGGTACTTTTACCACAGCCTGATTTACCAATTAAAGCGATCGCATTCCCACCAGGTAGAGTTAAGGAAAGGTTTTGCATTAACTCGACTCTGCCAGCATGATAAAAGTTGAGTCGGGTGCAAATGATGTCTGCGTCAGCGGGAATTTGGGCAAAGGGTTTTTGAGTATTGGTGGTGACTTCTGGTGTGGCGTCGATGACTTCTACTAGGCGCGTGATGGCGATTTGAGTGCGAAAATATTCATCTACTAAGCTAACTAAGGAACTAACTAAGGCCAGAACATTACCCTGCATTCCATTAAAAGCTAGCAATTGACCAATGCTCAATTCTTTGTCAATTACTAGGAGGCTGCCCATTCCTAGTAAGGCGATCGCACCAATACTACTTACAAGTTGTGAGAAAATATTATTCAAAATGCCAATTTGCACGGTACTAAAGGTCAGATTAGCAACGCGACTAAAACGGAGTTGAAATTCTTCCCAAAATTGCGACGCGGCATTAGTAGCTTTAATTACTAATGCGCCTTTGAAGGTTTCCACCAAAACCCCTTGATTTTCTGACGATAACACCAAAAGATTGCGGGTTTTTTGCCGCAAAATTGGTAACATCGGCACTGCTGATACGGTCATCAACCCACCTACCAACATTGATGCTAAAGTCAACTTCCAGCTATAGAACACCATGAAGCTAAAGGAAACTACAGCTACAAAAAACTGGCTGGGTAGGAGCGCTACAATTTGCGAGACTAGCTGGTTAATTTCATTGATATCTCGCAATCGACTAACAATTTCACCACTGCGACGGGTTTCGTAATAAGTCAGAGGTAAGTGTAAAAGTTTACGCCCAAATTCGAGGATTAACCCCAACTGTAACCGTTGGCTAAAGTGAGAAATCATCGTGGATTGCAAAAGTTGCAAGCTACCGCTAAATATACTCATCACCACAACAGCAACCACCAAAACAGCTAGTAGTTGCGTATCTTGACGCACTAGTACATCATCAGTGAGGAGTTGTAGCAAAAAAGGGCTAGACAGAGAAAGTAAGCCCAAGACAATATTGATGACCAAAACCCCAAAAAGTAAGGAACGGTAAGGCCAAACGCGTTGTAAAAAGCGTCCGAAGCCATCCGTTGATTTAACACCTTGCTCTTGCAATGAATACTCTGGATCTGGTTCCAGCAAGAGCATGATACCATTCCAATCTGTAAGTAACTCTTGGCGTTTGAGATAACGAATACCTACAGCCGGGTCGGCAATTACGTACTTTCCCCCACGCTTACCGTATAAAACAACCCAGTGATAGCCCTTCCAATGAATTACCCCTGGTAGAGGAACTTCTTGAATCCGGTCTAAAATTTCTCCAGAAGCTTTCACAGAACGGGTATTAAAGCCCAAACTTTCAAACCCCCGTCTTAAACCTAGTAGAGTAGTTCCTAACTGTCCAGTTCCGACAACTTCTCGACTACGAGTAATACTTAAAAAGCGTCCATAGTATTTGCAAATCGCAGCTAAACAAGCAGCTCCACAGTCTTCTTCACTTGACTGTAAAACACACTGGTATTTGTTTTGGTGTTTGAGCAGTGGAATCATGGGAGTGGGGAGTGGGGAGTAGGGAGTAGGGAATGGGCTTCTCCTGTCGGAGACGCTTCGCGTAGCTTGCTTCCCGTAGGGTACGACTTCGCTCAGCCCACGGGGAATTGGGAATTTACAAATAACTAATGACTAACTACAAATTCGCCACTAATCTCGTTTTCCGAAGGATGAATTTTAGTACTGTTTCTTCGCGGGAAATAATGTCTGCTTTGCCTTCCATTCCTGGTTTTAATGGACACTGGCGTTTGCTGTCACCGACAAATAAACTCTGGGGTTGGATGGTGACTTCGTAGGCGGCTGTCGCGGGTGCGGTGGTGCCATTGTTGACTGTGGGTAAGGCATCTGCAGCTACGGTTTTGACTGTGCCTTTGAGTGTGCCAAAGTCTGGATAAGGACAAGCTGAAACTTGCATCTGGACTTTTTGCTCTGGTTTGACTTTATCAATGTCAACCGCCGCCACTTGTGCTTTGATTAGTAAAGGCCCATTCATGGGTGTGATAGAAGCTATTGACTCGCCAACTCGCACTACCTGATTTTGGTTACGAAGATTTAATTGCAGTACTGTACCAGAAATGGGGGCACGAATTATACTTTGACTGAGGTCGGTGATTACTTGTTGTAGTTCTTGACGATTGCGATCGCTTTGTTTTTGCAATTCTAAACGTTGTTGTAGTAATGTCTGGAGTTCTTTGTTTAAAGCGGCTAAGCTAGCCTCACCCTTGGCTTTCTCTTGTTTAATTCGTTCAGATGCCACTGTGACAGCCGCGTCACTAGGATTTATCGCTGCTCTAGCTTTGTCTAAATTAACTTGGGCAACTTGAACCGCTTGCTCTTTTTCCTCCAGTAAATTTTTCGCCCCAGCTTTGGCTTGTTCTAGCCTTGCCTCGGCTGCTGTAACTGCTTGTTCTTTTTCTTCGAGTAGAGTACGAGGAATAGCCCCTGATTGTATAATTGGCTGCAAACGTTCTTTTTGGGTCTTGGCTAGCTTTAAGGCTGCTTCCGCTTCTTGCACAGTTGCAGTGATTAGTTTTTCTTGCTTTAATCGGTCTCGTTGTGCTATTGCTACGTTTAAGGCTGTTTGAGCTTGGGTGATGTCAGCTTGCACTAGAACTTGCTGATCTGTATAGTTGCGTTGAGTACCGCCGAGTTCTGCTTGTGCAGCCACTATAGTGCGGTTAATTAAGCTTGTTTCAGCTGCTATTTGGGTTTCGAGATTTTTGATTTGAGCATCAATTTGCTGTAGTTGTAATTGATTTTGTTGAATAGTGCTTTGTAGTTGACTCTTTTGAGTCTGGAGGCGAGAATCATCAATGCGAGCGATCGCATCACCTTCTTTAACTACCTGATTCTCTTCAGCTTGAATCTGTTTAACAGTTCCTTCAATAGCAGCTTGTACTAAACGCAGTTCTCCCGCCGGACGGATAGTTGCAGGCACTTTAATAGTGACGTTGTACTTCAAAACTGTTGTCAGTGCCACCCCTATTCCGAAAACGCTAACAATAAACACCCCGCCAATAATTGCCCAAGGACTAATTCGAGGGAGAAACTCATTACTATTAAGTACCCTTAATTGATCTGGTTGAGGAGTATCCATAATTCGTAATTCGTAATTGGGAATGGGGAATGGGGAATGGGGAATGGGGAATGGGGAATGGGCCCCACAAAGTGGGGATTAGGAGAATGGGGAATTGTCATTTGTTATTGGTTATTCCCCGCGTCTCCGCGTCTCCCTCATCCCCCTCATCCCTGCTTGAGTTAGATTTTGAGCTTGAAGTCTTTTAAAGCGTCGGTAAATGTTTTCTCAGCAGTCACGAGTTGTATAACTTCGCTACCGCCCTTACCAGACCTGGTTGTGGTGGCAAAACCTAGTGATTCTTGGGAGAAAGAAGTCGCAATTAAATCTTTAAAGTCGATACCGCCAGAAACGATTTCTTCTTGCTCGTTAGATAAATCGATGAACAATTCAGATTGCATAGTTAAGTGTGACATTTTGAACCTCTTTGATATGTGTATGGTGTGATTTGGTGAATTGAAGAACGCAAAAAGAACGACTTTTGCAAGAAGTCTATTGATCCCTACTTGAGTTAGATTTTGAGCATGAAATCTTTTAAAGCATCGGTATATGACTTCTCAGCAGTCACGAGTTGCATAACTTCGCTACCGCCCTTACCAGACCTGGTTGTGGTGGCAAAACCTAGTGATTCTTGGGAGAAAGAAGTCGCAATTAAATCTTTAAAGTCGATACCGCCAGAAACGATTTCTTCTTGCTCGTTAGATAAATCGATGAACAATTCAGATTGCATAGTTAAGTGTGACATTTTGAACCTCTTTGATATGTGTATGGTGTGATTTGGTGAATTGAAGAACGCAAAAAGAACGACTTTTGCAAGAAGTCTATTGATCCCTACTTGAGTTAGATTTTGAGCATGAAATCTTTTAAAGCATCGGTATATGACTTCTCAGCAGTCACGAGTTGCATAACTTCGCTACCGCCCTTACCAGACCTGGTTGTGGTGGCAAAACCTAGTGATTCTTGGGAGAAAGAAGTCGCAATTAAATCTTTAAAGTCGATACCGCCAGAAACGATTTCTTCTTGCTCGTTAGATAAGTCGATGAACAATTCAGATTGCATAGTTAAGTGTGACATTTTTGATTGCTTGTGCGTGTAATTGTTGCTAGTTGTTGTATAATGAAAACACATTACTGTTTTTGTAAATGTGTCTTGGCTCATCACCTTCAACTGTTTGTAGTTTGCACTGCATATTTGCTCATTTTCCACGCCAAAGACTATCCAGTTGTTGCTCAGTTTTTGTTCAATTTTTTCGGGACTGTCCAAAAAGCTCAGATTTATGACGATCATGCGATCGCACTGAGTACAAAAATCTTGCTATCAATACAAATTACAGAATCACAGTGCTGAGTGCTGAGTTCTATCATTCTTTTGCCTGGTTTTCTGCTAAGGATAAGTTTTTAAATAATTCGTAATTAAGTTTTGTAATGGGGATTGAGCGCAAAGTCACCAGGGGGAAACCTGCGAGCTGACGGAAGTTGTTCATGAGGGTTTCCCCCATGAACAACTGCCTCAACTTTATATTAAAAACCTACACCTGCATCCTGCCTTCAAATCGATGGGATATTTATTGATTTGAAAGTCCTTGATTGTATGGTAGCTATATCAGCCGCTACTTTGGGAGTCGAGAAGCCACCAGCATAGATGCGGGGGTTGGTTTGTGAAATCACAAGATATGAGTTACGAACTTGAGTATTCACCGCCACAGTTTTGACATCGTATATCTGCATAGCCATTCTGGGGTAGAATCCAATGCCAATAATCAAGATGAGAAAACAGGCAGCTATGAACACCTCACGCGGTCTGGCATCGTCATAAACTGATTGAGAGGGTAGGAGGCAATCTGTGCCAAAACAAACTGTGCCTTCGTCTTCTTGATTTTCTGAGCCTGCATTGTTGATGTTGCAGGTGAGTACTTTACCAGAACCGTAAAATACTTGTCTCAACATCGAAAGCAAATAAATTGGTGTGAGAATGACTCCCACTGCGGCGAGGAAAACGGTAACTGTACAAAATGTGGAACTATAAATGTCGCTGGTTGTGATTCCCAAGAAAACCGAGAGTTCACCCACAAAACCGCTCATCCCAGGCAGGGCTAAGGATGCCATTGCACTAATGGTAAACAAAGTAAATACTCTCGGCATTGCCTGACCAATACCTCCCATATCTGCCATCACCATTGTATGAGTGCGATCGTAAGTCACACCTGCTAAGAAGAATAGCACTGAGGCAATCAAACCGTGGGAAATCATCTGCAACATTGCACCGTTGATTCCCAAATCTGTGAAGGACGCAATACCTAGCAGCACAAATCCCATATGGGAAATTGAAGAATATGCTAGACGACGCTTCATGTTGGTCTGAGCAAAGGAATTTAATGCACCATAAATAATGTTGACAACCCCCAAAACAGCTATCACTGGTGCAAAGTAAACGTGTGCATCGGAGAGTAACTCTAGATTGAGGCGAATTAGTCCGTATCCACCCATCTTGAGTAGCACACCCGCCAGTACCATTGATACGGGAGAAGAAGCCTCGCCATGAGCATCAGGTAGCCAAGTATGCAAGGGAAAAACAGCAAGCTTGACACCAAAGGCTATCAATAATCCTGCATATAGCAGTAGTTCTAGCCCTATTGGGTAATCTTTCATCCCTAACGCAGCTATATCAAAAGTAACAGCGCCACCACCGTATAATCCCATCGCCAGTGCTGCTATCAATATGAAGATGGAAGCTGCCGCTGTATATAGGATGAATTTGGTAGCTGCGTAACGCCGCTTTTGTCCGCCCCAAATGCAAACTAATAAATATACGGGAATCAGTTCGACTTCCCACATGATGAAGAATAACAGCAAGTCTTGGGCAACGAAGACTCCAATCTGCGCTGAATACAGCACTAACATCAGAAAATAGAATAAGCGGGGTCTACGATCAACTTGCCACGCCGAAAACATGGAAAGAGTTGTTACTAATCCTGCCAGAAGTACCAAAGGAACTGAGATTCCATCTACTGAAACTGCCCAGCTGAAACCCAATTGAGGTATCCAAGCATAATTCTCTACTAGTTGAAAAGTTGCATTGCTGGCATCGTAATGCTGCCAAAAAACGTAGCACATTAATGCAAAGTCTGCGATACCTACACCCAAAGCATACCAACGCACGAGCTTGCCTTCCTTATCAGGCAGCACGGGAATGAGGAAAGATGCAACTAATGGGAGCAGAACGATCGCGGTTAACCAAGGAAATTGATCCGCTATCATGCTCTTAGGAAAAAATACTTATTTGTGGAATGATGTCATTCTACTAAACTTCGTAACGTTTTATTAATAAGTCTTTTCTCGGATATGCATAGATAGGTATAGAGATTGCTCTTTTTCTACACCCAGTAATCTCAGATGCTCAAACGAGGTAGCAGATCATAAAATACCCCACTACCTCTGTTTTTTCTAACTACTCAACGCCTTTAAAAATCGTTGTAAGCTCTTAAATACATTGGGTTTTTT
Source organism: Desmonostoc vinosum (assembly GCF_059505385.1). NCBI lineage: Bacteria > Bacillati > Cyanobacteriota > Cyanophyceae > Nostocales > Nostocaceae > Desmonostoc > Desmonostoc vinosum. Next base: position 81,804 of record NZ_JCACKM010000244.1, on the reverse strand, counting down.
CGCGGGTACAGCATTTGTTGCTTGCGGCTGTCCTTGCATCAAAATCAAATCTAAGTCATCACCTGATGGTTTTTTGGGTAATTCAGCAATTTTTTGATATTCACCATTGGTTTCTACCCAAACTTCCCATTGTCCTGGGTAGCAGCGAAATACAGCAGTCTCATCATCTACAGGACGCAAATAATAACAGGATTCAATGATATTGAGGAAACGTTGGCGGGTTTGTCTGGCTGCATAACCAATGCCCACAATCCCGGAATCTTCCAGACGAGGATTTAAAATGATCACAGGGCGATCGCCTATTTCTTGACATAGCTTTTCTAGTTGTGGTAATTCTACGGAAGTCGGGGCTACAAACAAGAAAATTTCATCCTCTGGTTGGATTTTTGACTGTAGAGAGGCAGCTCTTGCAGTACCAATATCCAAAATTTTAAACGGTGCATCCACCCAATCACGACGGGCAAGGGCAGCAGCACCAGCATCAGCGAAGAATACCTTCAAGCGGGAATCATATTCAGCAAATAGCGGCAGAAATTGTTCCGCCACAGGCAGAGGTTTAAGTTCTGGAAACAGGAACTCAACCTGTAAGCGAGTACAACCATCTGCCAAGGCTGCTTGACAAGCTGTGCGAGATTGGACTATTGCGTCTTCAAGAGTATTAGGAAGTTCAGTCATAAATTATATGTAGCTCTAGCGTCTACTTTTATTGTTTCAGCATTAGCTCTGATCCAATACTTTTTGAGTTTTTACCCTAGATCCTCTCTTTCCCCTAAGAACGAAAAATCTTGAGGCGTCTTCATAAAATCAACCGAAAATAAAGGCGTTGCTGAATCATAGGATGAAATCTGATGGATGGAAATCTCAAACTCTTTATTCTCTCTGCGCCTCTGCGCCTCTGCGTGTTAGCGTAGCGGGGCGTAGCCCGATAAATCATCCCGCAATTATGCAACGCCAAAATAAATTTATTTTTCAGTAGGAGCGATCGCACACATCTATCCTATCTGGTCAACTGTGTGTTTGCGATTATTCTGATCCAATTTGGGAAGACTAAATCAAGCTTTTTTTTGGATTCGATGAAAAAATTGAGTACAATACTGAGATTTTGGGCATTAGCGATCGCAACCACCCTTGGCTGTTTTATTTTCGCTGCTTGTACCAACGCACCATTAGCGACTTTACGCATTGGCACAGATGTTTGGCTAGGCTTTGAGCCTTTATATCTCGCGCGAGATTTGGGTTACTTCGAGCAACAACCAGTGCAACTGGTGGAGTATTCTGCTGCTGCGGAAGCGGATCGGGCTTTTCGTAATGGTTCAGTTAACCTAATCACCACGACCATTGATACAACTCTAACTTTTGCAGAATCTAATTCTAATTTACGAGCAATCATGGCACTTGATATGTCTAACGGTGGTGATGTCATGCTTGCTCAACCAGAAATCAAAACTCTCTCAGAACTCAAAGGACGCAAAATTGGCATGGAAACCTCCACCTTTGGCTTGTTAGTACTAACCCATGCCTTAGAAAAAGCTGGTTTATCTCAAAAAGATATAGAACTGGTGAATACAGAATTTAAACAGCAGGAAAAGGCATTCCAACAAAAGAAAATAGATGCTTTAGTCACCTACGAACCCACTCGTTCTAAACTGCTATCAACTGGAGCTAAACTGATGTTTGATAGTAGTCAAATTCCTGGGGAGATTGTAGATTTAATTGTTGGTGATGCCAAACTGTTAGAAACCCATAAAAAGCAGCTAGCAATTTTAGCAAAAGCCTGGTTTCGAGCTACTGAGTATATACAGAAAAACCCTGATGATGCTGCCAAACGCATGATCCAACGTCAAGGAATCAGCACTGAAGAATTAGCTAAATCTCTCAAAGGTATTCGCTTCTTTACTTTAGAAGAAAATAAAAAATTTTTAAGTAAAACCGATCCTACTTTAGAGAAAGGAGCTAAACGTTTATCGCAATTTTTACTCACTCATAAACTTTTAAAACAAACAGTTAATCTAGACTCATTATTTACTGATCAGCTTGTCAAAGATATCAATATGTAAGTAGTTAAAAATGAAAAACTTCCCATTCCCGCTGAAATTTTCGATTCCAGTAATTCTACTAGCTGCTGGTGGAGTGCTAAGTTTAATTTCATTTCAAACAGAAATTTATTTATCTGACCGACGTATTGAGAAAAATGCAATCAATGAGTTAGCATTTTCAGGTAGTCAAACGGCTGGCTTGATAGAATATCTTTATCGAGAACAAGCTGGTAATGGTATTGATGTAATCGTCGATCACATTGGCACAGCACCGAACATCAAATTAGTGGTTGTTGCCAATGACAAAGGGCAAGTAATTGCTGCTACTAGGTTTGGCCTACTCGGCAAAACTATCACACAAACACCATTCACAGAAAATCAACAGACCATCAAAGATGTACAAAAAACTTTGAAGGGAAGAAATTTAATTGCTAGCGATCGCACCCATATTATCGCAATTTACCCTGTAGGATTGAAATTTCTTTCTGGACAGTCACTTCCCAATCAAGTTGCAGTTTTGCTGATTGACTACGATTTGACAGCCGCTAAAACCGAAGGTATTCAAGATGCTCAAAGTCGCTCACTAATTTACATTATCGGGCTAGCAATTTTATGCTTATTGCTGTGGTTATTTTTTAACCACATTGTCACGCAACGAGTTACTCAATTGGTGGTTGCGAGCGATGAGTTTGCTCAGGGGAAATTACAAGCACGGGCAAATTTGCAAGGTTCTGATGAACTCGCTCAAGTTGCTTATGCTTTTAATGAGATGGCAACTAAAATCCAATATAGTATTGAAACTATTCATCGTACTCAAGCACAACTAATTCAATCAGAAAAAATGTCGAGCTTGGGACAAATGGTGGCAGGTATTGCCCATGAAATTAACAACCCAAATAACTTTATTCACGCCAATCTCCCCCATGTCGAAGAATACACTCAGAGAATGTTAGATTTGTTAGAATTTTATCAAATTGAACTGCCTCAACCTTCAGAGCAACTTCAAGATTACTTGCAGGATTTGGATTTAGAGTTTGTCCAAGAAGATTTACCGCGAATTTTAGCTTCTATGCGTTCTGGTACACAACGAATTCGTGCTATTGTACTATCTTTGCGTAACTTTTCTCGTTTAGATGAATCAGATTTAAAAACCGTAAATTTACATGAAGGTCTTGATAGCACATTACTAATTTTGGAAAGTCGCTTCAAGGCTACTGCTGAACGTCCAGAGATTACTTTGATTAAAGAATATGACGAAAATTTGCCAACAGTAGAATGTTATGCTGGGGAATTAAATCAGGTATTTTTAAATATTATTAGCAATGCGATCGATGTTTTGCATCACAGTAACAGTAAAATTCTCATTCAAACAAAAACAATTAATCATCAGTTAGTGGAAATTGACATTATTGATAATGGTGTGGGAATGAATGAAGATGTGTGTTCGCGTATTTTTGATCCCTTTTTCACAACTAAACCTGTAGGGAAAGGAACAGGACTAGGTTTATCTATCAGCTATCAAATTGTAGTAGATAGGCATAACGGTAAAATATGGTGTGATTCTACACCCGGACAAGGAACAAAGTTTGCGATCAAAATTCCAACTCGTCAGATTTTATCTGCTGAAAACTCAAACGATAAACGGCAAGTTTTGGCGTCTAAATAAAAGAGGATTATGTTGCAAATTTTCTTTGAATTGGTATGAATATCCCCCAAGACTTTGAGTCTACTGAAGTAGACTTGAGCTATTAGCCAAGAAATTTATTTCTTGGCGGGTGAGGAAGTCAACACCGAAGCTATTTCTAGCTGAAGTTGACACCAATGGCTTTTCGTCCCACCCCACGATAATGCTTATTACATTGTTTTAGCTGTGTCGTTCCAGTAGTAGCATGTCAAGGCTAAAATAGTGCATTAGCTTTTATCTTGTGGGATGGGCGTCTCGCGCGTCCAGTGAGGGCAAGATGTCCACACCACAGGAAAATTTATTGCAACATTTTAGTTGAAACAGTCCACTAGTTTTGCTGTAACATCTGCTGCACTCGTTCAGCTAAGTAGGCTTCTAATTCCGATAAAGGTGCAGAACCTTCAGCAAATCGGGCAAAGCCTAGCATTGTTGGTAAGTCTTCTGCGTCTCTGAGTCCTACAGTGGGTGTGGTGGGGTTGAGGTTACGCAAAGAGAAATCTTCAGAATTAAACACGGGGTTGCAATGAACAATTGAAGTGTGTAACTTGGGGTCTAATTTAGTGCGATATACTCGCAATACTTCCGCCGCACCGTTGGGTGGAGAGTTTTCGCAACCATCGGAGACGATGATAATCAAGTCTGCACCCCATGACAACGCCGCTAACAATGGTGTTGCCAAATCAGTCTGTCCATGGGGACGTACTTGCAGTACATCTTCTACAGGTGCTGTCCAAAAAGCGCGGTATTCTTGTGAGGCAACTTGCAGTAAGTAGTGCGTAGCTAAAGCTACACCCAAAGGACGGCGGCGCTTTTCACTAGAGCCAGAACTGGAGTAGCTACAATCTAGAACTGCGGCAACTTTTCCTAATTGTAGAGGTGCTTTTTTTAATACCAATCCTGCCGATCGCTCTAATGCTTGGTTTAATATATCACGCTGTTGCTGTCTAGTTTCCCCAGGAAGAGACAATGTATATAACGCTAATTTTGTCAAGGGCAAGCTAGCCAAATCTAAATTAATTCCAACTTTATTTGTGCGTTCTGCTGCACCTTGCAAACGCAACTTTTCACCCAAAGTCATCTGCTGTTGAATGCGCGACAAAAAAACCTCGCGCGGTACTTTGTGTTTAACTGCAAATCCTTCAGCGATAGTAAAAGGAAGCTGATAAATAGCTTCAGCGCTGTAATGTGCTTGACGGAAATTTTCAAATAACTCGATTGAGTAAATACTTTGCGTCCAGTTGCGGAACAGAAAAGTACCCAATTCACCTTGGAGTTTGAGGTGTGCATGGACAGCGATCGCTCGCACTTTGCTACGATACTTAACAGCATCAAAACTCACATCACGTCGCATACTAAGATAATCACGAGCGATCGCTCTACTACGACGGTTATTGATTCGTCGTTCACGCAGCTGCTGCAACACACCCCACGCTCGTTGTGGCGGCAAAGCATTGAGGGCATGGGCAATTAATGCACCTTCCTCTTGGCGATGTTCTGGGAGTGTATCTTTGCCAGTCGCCAGCAGCTTGAGAATAATTTGGGCTTGATTAAAGTGATTAACACCAGCTGCTAAAGTGCGGGCATACAGCAAGCGGTAATTACCGAGAATATAATCATGTAAAAAGTCAATTGATACTCGTTGTCCATAAGCATCATCATAAAATTCACGCTGTCCCGTACAAGCAAGACAAGCATTAATGAACATTACCAAATCTTCACGCGCCACTTGTTCTATGCGGTTGTGATGGTTGGTAAGCATGAAGGGAGTGGGGAGTGGGGAGTGGGGAGTGGGGAGTGGGGAGTGGGGAATGGGGAATGGGGAATGGGGAATGGGGAGTGGGGAGTGGGGAATATGTATTTTAATTACGAATTACGAATTACGAATTACGAATTACGAATTACGAATTACGAATTACACTTCTGGGCGCTGTTCGGGGAAAGGGCGGCACGACTAGGTTTAACAACTTAACAGGTTGGAACGGAAGTCGTACCAAAGTCCCGCGAACAGCAAGACTGAATAATTTGGGGAGTAGGGAGTAGGGAGTAGGGAGTGGGGAATTAGATTTTTGTATTCTGGCTATGGGCTATTTGTCCTTTGGGACATATTTTATAGATTCAGAGTCTCCAGGTAATTTCCAGAATTTGTAATGTGTATATATAGCAATTTTCTCATCCCCTACTCCCTACTCCCTACTCCCTACTCCCCACCTAAGACAATACTTTTTGTAAAGTTAGCAATAATTCATTAATAGTATAAGGTTTTGATAAAAATGCTGTGACGCCGATACTAGCTATGGCGTTAAGCTTGTTAGTGGACAATAGTCCGCTGGTAGCGATGATCTTAACTTGAGGGTTGATGGTTTGTAAAGTACGGATGGCGGTGATTCCATCGAGGGATGGTAACATGATGTCCATAAGTACTGCACTAATTTTATCTATGTTTTTCGCGTAGAGTGCGATCGCTTCTACACCATCACTAGCAACCAGAGTTTGATAATTATGGCTCTCTAGCGATGTTTTGGTAATCTCTTGAATTGCGGATTCGTCATCCACAATTAAAATTAGTTCTCTATGTCCTGCTGTTGGGATCAAATCTTCCAGGCTAGATATTTCTCTACCCTCAACTGCTGGTAAGTACACCTTAAAGTTTGTGCCGTGTCCCACCTCGCTATACACATTGATAAAACCACCATGGCTTTTGAGGATACCAAGTGCAGTGGAAAGTCCCAAGCCTGTGCCTTGTCCAACTTCTTTGGTGGTGAAGAATGGCTCGAAAATTCGATCTAAAATTTCTCCGGGAATGCCAACGCCATTATCAGAAATAGTAATCACTATATATGGCCCGATTTTGGCTTCTAGGTTCATGCGGGCGTAATTTTCATCAATATACAAATTTTCGGCAACGATTTTTAAAGTACCACCGTTGGGCATCGCGTCGCGGGCGTTGACACAGAGGTTTATGAGTACTTGATGGAGTTGGGTACTATCACCAGAAACCATCCACAAATTTTGCGGTAAATCTGTGCTGATTTCTATAGATTTGGGAAAGGTTTCTTTGAGAACCTTGGCTATTTCCACAATGAGATGTTTGAGTTGCAATGTAATGTGCTTGCCTTCTACACCTCTAGCAAATGAGAGAACCTGTTTGACTAAATCAGCTCCGCGTCTGGCATTGATTTCTAAAATTTCTAATAAATGCTGAGTCCGCTCATCAGCATCGGGGAATTTAAGTGGCAGGAGTTGCGCTCCTGCTAAAATTGGTGTCAGGATATTATTCAGGTCATGAGCGATACCGCTGGCAAGAGTGCCGATACTTTCTAGCCTTTGGGCACGAAATAATTGCGCTTCTAAATGTTTTTTATCGGTAATATCCGTGTCAACGGTGAGAATAGATTTAGGTTTTCCTTGTTCATCATTAATTAAAATCCAGCGACTCGAAACTAAAATTTCTGTGCCGATTTTGGTAATTTTGGTTAATTCGCCTTGCCATTTACCTTTGCTGATAACTTGCAACAAAGCCGTTTCCACATCTGCGGAAGGTTCAGCAAATAAAAGTTTAGTGGCATCTTTACCCAAAACTTCTTGAGCTTTCCAACCAAAAACTTTTTCTGCGCCTTTGTTCCAGTGCAAAATGCGGTTGTTTAAATCTCGGACACAGATCGCATCGGTGGTAACGTCAAGTAGTGCAGCTTGTTCGCGAATTTTTTCTTCAGCTAACTTGCGATCGCTAATATCAATACAAGCACAAGTTATACCCACAATAGCTTGCGATTCATTTCGCAATGGCTCTACAGTCAAGTCATAAAACTTAGTTGCATTTGCAGTAGTGATAGATACTTCTTTTCTAATTCCTATTTCCGTATTAATCACACCAAGTTTAATAGTTGTCAAACGCTGGGCATCTTCAGCAGCTAGCAAATCCGAGTCTCGTTTACCCAACATTTCCTCAACCGTTAACCCAAAAAAGGGATTATAAACCCAGGTATAAAATAATTCCCTATCTTGGTTATAAACAAAGATAGGAGAGTTTTTTAAGGCAACCCGAAACCGTTCTTCGCTGTGTCGCAGTGCATCATCGGCTCGTTGACGCTCAATTGCATAGCGCATAGAACGTACTAACAAATCGCCAGAGACTTGTCCTTTAACTAAATAATCTTGCGCTCCTTCTTGCATTGCCTTAATTGCTAAGGTTTCATCATCTATACCAGTCAAGACAATAATTGGAGTCGCTTTTGCTTGATGATGAGTGATGACAAAAGTTTGTAGCCCCTGGCTATCTGGCAGTGAGAGGTCTAGTAAGATGAGATCAAAAGTTGTGTTTGCTAAACAGTCTAGCGCTTCAGCAAGTTGTTCAGCGGGTACCAAATCAACTATGGCTGTGGTGACTTCCTTCAATAACTCCTGTAATAAAAGGATATCACCGGGATTATCTTCGACTAATAAGACTTTAAGCAATTCGCCTGCCATTGCTATTACTCCGGTGGCAGTTTTACAATCGCAAACCAAAAAGTTTCTATTGACTTTACAATTTTAACGAACTGATCGAAATCAACTGGCTTGGTAATGTAACAATTAGCAGCAAGATTATAAGCTTTGAGGATATCTTCTTCGGCTTGGGAAGTCGTGAGAACCACAACAGGAATTCGTTTGAGACTTTCATCGCTTTTTATTTCTGCCAGTACTTCTCTACCATCTTTTCTGGGGAGGTTTAAATCGAGCAATACAAGGTCTGGATGAGGTGCTTGTGTATATCTTTCTTGTTTTCGCAAGAATGCCATTGCTTCTACCCCATCCTCGACAAGACTTAAGTGAATCGAGATTTTGCTATCTTCTAGCGCAATGCGCGTCAGATGGGCATCGCCAGGATTATCTTCTACTAACAAAACCTCAATAGGCATAATCGTTGATGTAACACTCACGATTGTTCACCTGCTTGATCTGGAATTGTAAAGTAGAAGGTTGAGCCTTGTCCGAGTTTCGACTCCAGCCAGATACGACCACTGTGGCGTTCTATAATCTTCTTACAAATTGCCAAACCAATGCCAGTACCTGGATATTTCTTTCTACCGTGCAGGCGCTGAAAAATCACAAAGATGCGTTCAGCATATTGGGGTTCCAGACCAATTCCATTATCGCTCACCCAGAACACATATTCGTTTTGTTTTGTGGAAAGTGGGGAATTGGGAACGAGAGACGCGGGGACGGGGGGAGGGGGGGACGCACACAAAGAAAGAGACGATGTCTCCGTGTCTCCCTTCGGGTTCGCAGTCGCCTGCGGAGGGAAACCCTCCTGCAGCGCTGTCTCACCGCGTCCTCGCGTCTCCGTGTCCTCTTCCTCATCTCCCCGCACGGTACCAATATGGATTTGTGGCGGTAGTTTTTCTTGGCGAAATTTGATGGCGTTGCCGATGAGGTTTTGAAAGACTTGGGTTAGTTGTGTGGCATCAGCCACGACTACGGGTAAAGGATGGTGAGTAATGATTGCGCCACTTTCTTCAATGGCAAATTGCAGATTAGCGATCGCTTGTTCTAAAATCAGATTACAGTCAACTTCTACAAATGGCTGTCCACGAGTGCTGAGGCGAGAGTAGTTTAATAAATCGTTAATTAAAGTCTGCATTCGGTGTGCCCCGTCTACAGCGTAAGCGATAAACTGATCTGCATTAGCATCCAGCTTGTTTTTGTATCTGCGCTCTAGTAACTGCAAGTAACTGATTACCATCCGCAATGGCTCTTGCAAGTCATGGGAAGCTACATAGGCGAACTGCTCTAACTCACTATTGGAACGAGCAAGCTCCTCTGTTTGGCGAGTTTCCTGTTCTAAAAGTTGTGCTTGGGATAAGGCAATACCAATTTGATTTGCTAATTGCTGTAACAATTCCAACTCAAAGTGATTCCATTCTCGAGGAGCATCACATTGGTGAGCAATCAACAAACCCCAAAGTCCGTCTCTGACGAGAATCGGCACTACAAGGTTAGCTCTGACACCGAATTGCTGTAGAAATTCTCGATGACAAGGACGAATATGAGACTTGTTAACGTCTGTAATTGCATTTACTCTTCCTTGACGGTATTTTTCTAAGTAATTTTCGCTAAAACAAGGGTCAACAATAGTTTGCCCTAAAACCACAGAATAACTAGGTAATACTGCTTCTTGTATGACTGTACCTGAACCGTCAGGTCTAAGGCGAAAAATTAACACACGGTCAGCTTGTAATAATTTTTGCACCTCCATAACTGTAGTTTGCAGAACTTCTTCTAACTGTAAACTTTCTCGAATTTTCAGAGTGATTTCGGCAAATAGTTGCATTCGCAGATTTTGCCGTTTTAATTCTGCTTCTGCTTGTTTGCGATCGCTAATATGAGTTACCAATTCCTCACTAATTCGAGATACTTCAGCTACGCTACGTCTCAGTTCTAATTGGTTCATCACCAAACGACTCAAACCTACCAATGCATCAACTTGTTGTTGACTGAGTTGTCGAGGAATCCGGTCAATTACACACAAAGTTCCCACTATATCGCCTTTCAAAGTTATCAGGGGTACACCTGCATAAAACCTTACAAAAGGATAAGAAGTCACCACTGGATTTGTCGCTAACTTCTCATCAGCCAATACATCCCCAACGACGACAACATCACGTCTTTCTTGACAAAGCCAAGATAACCCAACATCGCGCGGCATTTCTGGTACTTCTATACCTACTTTTGCCTTAAACCACTGGCGATTTTCATCAATAAAATTTACCAAAGCTATAGGAACACCACAAATAAATGCTGCCAAGCGAGCAAGATTGTCATATGCTTCTTCTGGTTCAGTATCAAGAATATGATATTGGCGCAAAGCTTCTATTCTCGATGCTTCGTTAATCTCATGCTCAGGTTTCATTAATCTTTTTTAAAAATTGAAAAATTATTTGCAGTTATATGTATTAACTGCCTCAAAAATAGCTTAATCTTTTCTGGGATTAATTCGCATCCCAATCAGAAATAAGACAAAGGGAGACGCGGGGACAAGGGGACGTGGAGATAGGGAGACGCGGGGACGCGGGGACAAGGAGACGCGGGGACGCGGGGACAAGGGAGAAATTTTTATGATAAGTGATTAGCCGGACATGATATGAGACATAGCTTATCTTCCTTGTCGAACTGCGTTATTGTGCAATTAGTTGCATAACTAACTTATATGCAACTAGTTGAATATGTGAAGTAGTGAATTAAAAATTATGGCTTTAGCGCACGCAATTTTGGCGGCTTTGGTTGAAGCACCTTGTAGTGGGTATGATTTAGCAAAACGGTTTAATGGTTCTGTGGACTTTTTTTGGTCGGCAAGTCACCAACAGATTTATCGGGAATTGTCAAAGCTGGAAAATCAAGGTTGGATTAGTGCTGAAACAATTCTGCAATCGGGACGCCCAGATAAAAAGCTCTACAAAGTGACAGACTTAGGAGAGCAGGAACTGAAGGAGTGGATTGCTCAACCTTGTGAACTGGCACCGATGAAAGAAGATTTGCTAGTAAAAATTTTTGCTGGCCACGTTGCTCCCAAAAATGTGATTTTGCAAGAGCTAGAGCGTCACCAAAAAGCCCATTTAGAGAGATTGTCCACATACAAGAATTTGGAGCAGCAATACTTTCAGCACCCCGAAAACCTTTCAGAATCGGCACAGTTTCAATACCTAACTCTGATGAATGGTATTAGCTATGAACAATCTTGGCTAGCTTGGTACGAACAAGCGATCGCGCTACTAAGCAAAACAATCGAAAAAATATAGTAATGTCTAACTAAGGTTGGCTTCGTACCTACACGCTGTTTGGTAAAATAACTTGGTCGTTAATCTGATCATGTTCATCTTTGAGCCAGTCAATAGACCTTATCAACCTCGATACATTAGCGCAAGAACTGGCGACTATCCAGCAAACGGGTTCCAAACGAATTGCCTTGCTGGGTTCGCGTCACGTCCCAATCACGCATCAAAATCTTATTGAAATGATGACATACGCCCTTGTTTTAACGGGTAATCGGATCATCACTTCTGGTGCTATAGGTACAAATGCAGCCGCCATCAAGGGAGCAACGCGGGCTGATCCGAATCTGCTGACGGTAATTTTACCCCAAAGCCTAGAACGCCAGCCCTACGAATCACGCCAGCAACTAGAACAGGTAATGCATCTGGTTGAAAATCCTAATAATGATAATTTATCATTGGCGGAAGCCAGTTACCTGTGCAATAAGGAGATAGTCTCCCGTTGTCAACAGCTAATTTGCTTTGCATTTCACGACAGTCGCACTCTCCTACAAACTTGTGGAGACGCAGAAGAACAAAGAAAAGTAGTGACACTCTTTTACTTTGATTAGTCATTTGTCCTTTGTCATTTGTCCTTTGTTAGTTGCTAGTAACTAATGACTAATGACTAATGACTAATGACTAATTATTAGTAATAGCAAATTGAAAAAGGAAGTATTCTTTGAGTAACAGAGGAAAGCCTTGAACAGCTTAGAGTCAGCCTTTTTTGGTGTGTATTAACTACGAATTACGCGCTTTGAAGCGGGACGAAGTCCATTCCGAACTACGAATTAGTATAATGACTATTTTTTTGTATTCTATCGCCGCTGGTGTTATTTTGATTTATCTACCGTTTTTGGTGGTAGCTTACGCCCGCTTGCTTGTTGGGTATGATATTTCTGCCCCTAGAGCTATTTTTGATCAGCTACCACCATATGCTCAAAGAGCTACTTGGGCACATCAAAACTCTTTTGAAGTGTTCATGATTTTTGCCGCAGCTGCACTAATGGCATACGTCACTGGTGTGAATTCTTCAGTTGGGGTGGTGGCTGCGATCGCTTTTGTTGTGGCTCGTTTGTTATACTCGATTTTTTATATCTTAAATATACCCCTTTTGCGATCGCTCATGTTTGCCATTGGCACCCTTAGCTCTACCACTCTCATTATCCTGAGCATCATTCAAGCCAAGGGTTAATTGAGGATTAGGGACTGGCTATCGGGGATTGGGTATTGGGTACTAACTAGGTAAATTAGTATCAAGAAAGATATTTCCTAGTTCCCAGTCCCTAATACCCAACACCCAATTTCAAAATCCAACATCTCACATTTGACATTTTTTATGGCTTCTACTTATTCTTTTGACATTGTGAGCGACTTTGACCAACAAGAATTGGTTAATGCTATCGATCAAGTTGTGCGAGAAATCAAAAGCCGTTATGACCTCAAAGATACAAAAACTACTGTCGAGTTAGGCGACCAAGTAATTAATGTCAGCACCGACAGTGAATTTACTTTAGATTCTGTCCACAACATCCTGCGAGAAAAAGCTGCTAAGCGCAATCTTTCTCAAAAAATCTTCGATTTTGGCAAAATCGAATCAGCCAGCGGTAATCGTGTGCGTCAAGAAATCAAACTCAAAAAAGGTATTAGTCAAGAGATTGCCAAGCAAATCTCCAAATTGATTCGCGATGAATTCAAAAAGGTACAAGCTGCAATTCAAGGTGATGCTGTCAGGGTTTCTGCCAAATCTAAAGATGATTTACAAGTTATCATTCAACGGTTGAAGCAAGAAGACTACCCAGTGGCTTTACAATTTACCAATTACCGATGAGGTAGGGATTGGGGACTATGTTCCTTTCCCCTTTCCCTTTACCCAGCGAAGCTTGTTCCCTGTTCCCTACCTCCACATTGGCTTAGCAACTAACCTCATTTGCCAATGCTTTTTTGAAAAGCTGGACGCTCAGACATCTGCTGAATGTAATTCAAAATAGCTGGATAAGCGCTTAAGTCTAACTTCAGCATTACGGGAATGTAACTCAAAATAGACCCCACTGCTACATCTGCAATGGTAAATTCATTGCCCAGCAAAAATGGTTGACGCCCCAGAATTTCATTTAAAGGAGTCAACAAACGGGGCATTTCCCGCTCTCGACTGGCTTCTGTAAAAATCCCTGGCCCCAGACTGGCATTAGCAAATACTACCCATTGGTAAAGTAGAGCATGTTCCTCCACAGAAACAGAGGTTTTGCCATATTTATCAAAAAGATATAGCAAAATTGCCCCTGATTCCCAAAGCCGAAAATCTCCATCAACAATTGCTGGAACTTTACCAATTGGGTTAATTGCTAAGTACTCAGGCTGGCGATGTTCACCAGCTTGCATATCGAGGGTGACAAACTCGTAGGGAATTTCTAGTTCCTCTAGATACCACTTAACGATTGATGCTCGGCTAAAAGCGCCACCATAAAGTTTCAACATAATGCTTGTAATTAAAGAACTTTGTGTGTGTGAGAGTGCTGTTTGATGTTATCTTCTTTTGTCACAACCCTAGCAGCATTTAACACCCGTTTGCGTTCAATAGAATACTTCAGTTCCGTGTAAGTTGTACCCAAAGGAATTAAGGACTTTGCAGATTCACGACGCTTGTAAGTGCGAGCTGCTGCAAACAATCTTGGCACAAATTCATCTCCAAACTGAGCCGATGTAGGAAAGCCATCTGGTAAAAGCAGTGTATCGTCTGCCAGCAAAGTTCCTAAATTTGTTGCACAAGCCAGCTTATAGGAGGTAGGAATACCTTTTAATAGCGCTTCTAAAGCAGCAGAGGGGATAGGTTCTATAACTTCGATTTGATGAACTTCTCCGTCTTCTTTGAAGAAACAGGTTGCTAGACCGATGACAACATAATCATCAGCTGCTAGGTCTGGGGCATTGGGATAAGAAATTGCAGTTGTCATTAGAAAATTTCTCAAAATTTCAGAATTACAGCACGTCTTTAGTTGGCTAAGTATACAGCTTAGGTCTCCAAGCCTGTTTTGTTTGTGAATTCTTCTGTAAATATCAGGTACGGCTTGTTGGCATTCTACCAAGTTGTCGCTCTGATGAGAAACATGGGGGATGAGGCTCTTATGGATAGGTTTTTTAGATTTCGCATTTTGGTTGACGCGGAGACGGGGAGACGCGGGGACGCGGAGAAAGATTTCGGAACGGAAAAATAGGCTTTTTCAGACTGAATATGAAAAACCTACCCTTGAAAGGGGGGATGAGGGAGAAATTTTCTTTGCGTCCCCGCGTCCCCGTGTCCCCGCGTCCTCTTCCCTATTCCCCATTCCCTTTAACACTTTTTCTCAGGATCTGAAATCCTAGCACTTATCTCAATTTAGTATTTCTACCTAAGATTGATTTTTGTTTTTTTCTGGAATTTAACTTAGGGATGAAGTATCCATTATTAAATTAGAGGATTAATTATTGGTGTAGGGTAAAAACTTCTAGTTAGCTGAGTTTGATGGTTAAGTAATTATAAAGACTTTACAATTGACCTTTTAGATACAAATACGTAGTAAGGCACTTGTAGGTAAAACAAGCAAAAAAATATGAATAATTACTCATTTTTAACTTCCAGTGAACAACAAAACATTTATAGTGAGCTTGTGGTAAATAGCACCAAAATCAATCAAGAGCATAGAGCAAAAAGTAGTGAGTCCGCTTTGGGAGACAGCTATTTACGCTCTTGTGCTTTGAAATCGGCTCAAAAGGGAGATTATGTTGAGGCGATCGCCTTATTAAACCAATTGATTCACCGCCATCCTGAGAACGCTGTTGATTACAACAACCGAGGGCTAATTTATTTCCAAAGTGGTGAAACCCAAAAAGCTTTTTGCGACTACAATACAGCCTTACAGCTCAATCCTAAGTTAGCGAGTGCATATAACAATCGGGCAAATTACTACGCTGCTTGTGGAGAATTAGCAGCAGCGATCGCCGACTACGATCAAGCGATTGATTTGCATCCTAGCCATGTGCGAGCCTGGATTAACAGAGGCATTACTTGGCGCGATTTAGGGCGATATGAAGAGGCAATTGATAATTTTGAGGTAGCGCTGCTTTTCGGACAGCTAACAGGTCATATTTGGGCTGAACGAGGCAGAACTTATCATCTATGGGGTGACTGGAACTGTGCGATTGCAGATTATCATCGCGCCCTCAATCAACTACCATCCCTCGACAGCACAACAGACGTTTCTGGCTGTCACTTGCGTCTGCAAATCGAAACCTGGTTAGATGAACTACTATCCCCTCAAGATTTTGATTGGTAATGGCGTCGTGACCAAAACAGGGCGTAGGGTAGCCTAGTCTTCCCTATTCCCTGTTCCCTGCGATGCGCTGAGCTTAGTCGAAGCGTTCCCTTTCATTTGGTTGGTAGATTACACCCTATAGGGAATTCAAAATTCCCAAAAATCATTTTGCAATGAATCGAAGCGTCTCTGTATTGCTAATAGCTAGTAGATGATAATTGCATAGTTATTAACTATTTGATAGTTAGCAATTATATAAATTAACACCCAATGTATACTTAACGAGAATTACGAGTAACTTAATAAGCCGAAATTCTAGATTTAATATTGAGCTTATGGTGATAGCTTGATCTGATCAACTTCTACCCCATCTTGATTGATGAGTACGATCTGACGTTGGTTAGGGTCAACTCGGTATCCTTGTTGCTGCATAATAGTTTTAGCTTGTCTAGGATCAAAGTTGCGGCTAAATTCTGCCTTTAAACTGTTAACGCGTCCCTCCATCAGCTTGACTTCTGTCTGGGCTTCTAACAATTTTTGTTGCTGTAACCACTGATAAGGCAGAAGTTGCATTAAAGCAGATGCTGCTGCTGTCGTAATCACCAGGTTAACTGCTATCTTGACTGTGCTTTCCAGTGCCATCACTTGATAAGAACGTTGACGAAGATGTCGCTTAGGACGAGGAACCACTCGACGTTCTTGTATGGGCTGTAGCGGGGGGCTGGACTTTTGAATCGCATTCATGATAATGAAAAGAGCCTCACTGATTGAAGAGAAGCATTATAAAAGTGCGCTGGCACTTAATTACTGCTTGATTTAGCTGACATATTACTTCATTTTTAGGAAATTGCTACACGTAATTGCATCAGTTATGGCTGGAAATTGGGGATCAGGGAACTCGGGGCCCCCGCTCCCGGAGGGACTGGTGACTGGGAATAGGCTTGAAAGTCTCTTATTGTGGGGATTTGAGCGAAAAAAGTAAAAATTTGAATAACTGATAAAAAACAACCTGGCATACTTACGTACAAATCTTCTAAGAACCTACAACATTAAGCTGCAAGCCCTGGAAAATAGTACTCCGTATAGCCAGGATGTTAGCTTTCTAACCTCGTCACATCGCAGGTTATTTGTAAAGTTCAGTAGCTAACCGCCAAGCAAGAAATCCTGGAAGTATTGCCACAACCAAAGCAATGTAAACTTGAGTATCTGATATGGACATGGTTTGAAACCTCCTAACCTCAAATCAATGTTCAACAGTTTCGTTTACTACTTTTCCTTGTTTTGCCTGGTTTGTGGAATATCTTGTTACAAGATGCAACAAAAGCAGCGATTCGTCAGTAGCGTTAGTGAATTTTCATTAGAAAAATTTATAAATTATGGATTTGTATCTGGGTATTGACTTTGGTACCTCTGGCGCACGCGGCGTGGTAGTTGATGATCAAGCTAGTATTCAGGCTGAGGTGCGATATGCTTTTGAGGATTCACTTGCCTCTGTAATGCCCTATTCTTGGGAAAAAGCTTTGTTTGCGCTTTTAGAACAAATATCTGAGGAATTACGGCGAGAAATTAGAGCGATCGCTATCAATGGTACCTCTTCCACTGTCTTACTCTGCGATGCGGCTGGTAAACCTGTAGATGCACCACTACTGTATAACGATGCGCGAGGAGCAGTTGTACTAGAATACTTAGTAACAGTAGCGCCACTTAATCATACTGTACTAAGTGCTACATCTAGTTTGGCAAAACTGCTGTGGATGTCACAACAACAATCTTTTACCAAAGCTAAATATTTTCTGCATCAAGCTGATTGGCTAGCGTTTCTTTTGCACGGGGATTTAGGTGTTAGCGATTATCACAATGCTTTAAAACTGGGTTATGACGTAGAGCAATTAAAATATCCAGAATGGCTCAATACGTTGCAAATACCGATTCAATTACCCAAAGTTTTACCGCCAGGAACACGAGTTGCAGAATTACGTCCAGAAATTGCCGCTAAATTCGGCTGGCGTCGAGATTGTCTGGTATGTGCTGGTACAACTGATAGTATTGCTGCTTTTATTGCGAGTGGTGCAAAATTGCCTGGTGAAGCGGTGACTTCTTTGGGTTCAACGCTGGTGCTAAAACTATTGAGTCGGACTCGTATAGAAGATGCACGCTTCGGAATTTATAGCCATCGTTTCGGTGACTTGTGGCTAACTGGAGGTGCTTCTAATACTGGAGGTGCAATTTTACGGCAGTTTTTTACAGACGTTGAGTTAGAAAACCTCAGCCGTGAAATTGATCCATCAACAGCCAGCAAGTTAGATTATTATCCATTGTTGAAAGCAGGCGATCGCTTCCCAATTAATGATCCCAATTTACCACCGCGACTAGAACCACGCCCGGAAAATCCCAGAGAATTTCTGCATGGTTTGTTAGAAAGTATCGCCCGTATAGAAGCCCAAGGATATGAATTATTACAGCAATTAGGGGCGGACAAATTGAGTAGTGTTTTTACTGCTGGGGGTGGTGCAGCAAATTCCACTTGGACTGCTATTCGTCAGCGGTATTTAAAAGTGCCTGTGTTGGCATCGGTATATACAGAAGCTGCTTATGGGACGGCGCTTTTGGCAATGCACGTAGAGACGCGCTTTTGAAGCGTTTCTACTTTGAAACCCATGATCAAGCTGGATTTCTTAATGCGTGAATTTTGAATTGGTATAAATCAGTATCTATCCTGGTGACAATTAACAGATCTCGGCTGATACTAGGTTGATTAGATACCGGACTATAGGGTTCCAGGTTGATATCTGGGCAGCTATTTGGGGATGGGTGCTTCGCAATCAGCGAATGTCATCTATCCCCTTTTTTATCTTTAATAATGGGGATTCCCCTACACCCTCACACCCTTATACCCTCATACCCCAATAATGGGGATTCCCCTACACCCCCACACCCTTATCCCTCATACCCCAATAATGGGGATTCCCCTACACCCCACACCCTTATACCCTCATACCCCAATAATGGGGATTCCCCTACACCCTCACACCCTTATACCCTCACACCCCTATTTCTTGACATTTAAGCAATTACTTATATATCATCTAAATAGTTAAGCATTTGCTTAAATATATGGTTAATCTGAATGAGTAGACCTGCTGCCAGTGCGGATGTGTTTGTGGCGATCGCAGATCCCACACGCAGGGCACTATTGGATCTGTTAAGAACTGGAGAACAGCCAGTTAAACAGCTGGCTGAGCCATTTGCCATGAGCTTACCAGCTATTTCCCAGCACCTACAGATTCTTTGTGAAACAGGTTTAGTACAAATGCGGAAAGCAGGGCGACAGCGCCTGTATCGGCTGAACCCAGAACCACTGAAGCAGATATCTGACTGGATTGCTCATTATGAGCAATTCTGGCAAGAGAAACTAGATGCCCTTGGTAATTATTTGGAGGAAAATTAATGCTCCGAAACTTGAATATGGAAGTGTTCTATCCTTATTCTCCTCAGAAGGTTTGGCAGGTACTCACTAACCGTCAAGCATTAGCAGCATGGTTAATGGAAAACGACTTTGAGCCGCGTTTAGGGCATAAATTTCAATTCCAACATTCAACACTACCGGGGTTAGAAGGAAACATAGACTGTGAGGTCATTGAACTAGATGAACCTAGAAAGTTAGCTTTTACTTGGTACGACAAGATGATGAGCCTGCCTTCGATTGTGACTTGGACACTAAAACCTGTAGATGGCGGTACTCAACTTCAACTAGAGCATAAACAGTTGAGATACAAACCTGTAGAGACGCATCACGACAAGTTATTACATGAGCCAATACGCCTTTATCAACCTCGACAGGTTCATGAGTCTAAAGCAGTAACGCCAACATTAGCACCGAATACTTACACAATCCGATTTCCATCAATATCTGTTGGTAATTACATGGCATTGGATAGCATTATTCTGAGTTATTTTATCAACGGTGGTTGGGATTATAAACTCAAAGAAAAACTACCGCAAGTTTTAATCCAGGACTTTACAAGTTCAGGCGTTCATATATTGCACTAAAACTCTACGTTATTCAGTAGCCATTTCTCTCCAAATTGCTATCGAAATTTGGAGATGAATTGACGCGAGATATTAGACCTCTTGCGAAAGCCTTAATTTTTGCGCCTTTTTTTGCGTCTTTGTGCCTAAGAAAGCGGGAAGCTGCTGACGCTCCTTCGTCGCTACCGCTGACGCTCGAAGACTCGCTAACGCTGCGCTAACGCTAACGCGTATATGCGCGTTAGCGAAGCGGGGCGTAGCCCAACAAAAAAATATTTATGCAAGAGGTCTATTGATATAAAATTTTTGATTCCTTGGAGCAAAAAATATGAATTTTCCTACCCAAAACAGCATTCCATTCATTATTCAATCAACAGAAAAAGGAGAACGAGCATTAGATATTTATTCCCGCTTGCTCGCAGAGCGAATTATTTTTCTCCGAAGTGAAGTCACAGACGACACAGCTAATCTCATTGTTGCACAAATGCTATTTCTCGATGCGGAAGATCCAGAGCGAGATATTACATTGTATATTAACAGCCCTGGAGGTTCAGTAACAGCAGGAATGGCTATTTATGATGCCATCAATCAAATTCGTTCAGAAGTATGTACTGTATGTATTGGCATTGCTGCCTCTATGGGATCATTTTTGCTATCTGCGGGAACTAAAGGTAAAAGATATGCTTTACCAAATGCTCGGATTATGATTCACCAACCATCAGGTGGTGTTCAAGGAAAAGCATCTGATATTGAGATTGCAGCTAAGGAAATTTTATATTTCCGTCAATTAATTAACAAGATATTGGCTGCGAATACTGGCAAATCGTCAGAACAAATAGAACTTGACTCGGAACGTGATTTTTTTATGAGTGCTGAAGAAGCAAAAGCCTACGGTTTAATTGATCATCTTATTCTCAAAACATCTGCAACTCATTTCACTCATAGTCAATATCAAGGAAATGGAAGATAAACAATCTTTAGTAGTAGACTATTTCAGCTAATTTAGTGCATTAGATTGAATAGGCGTAGGTTGGGTAACCACTGCGTTGCGGGGGTTCTCCCCGTTGTAGCAAGTAGCGTTTGAGGAACGAAACCCAACACCAATATCCATGTTGGGTTGAACGAAGTGAAACCCAACCTACAAAATTTCTTGCATTATTTTAGCTAAAACAGTCCGCTATAAAAAAACTTTGGCTGATGACTATTAACCATCAATAATTAACGCAAAATTCCATCCCTTTTTAGAGGTTCTATAAGCTTAATTACCAATCTCGATAGAGTTTTTCTGCATGAAACATAATTTCTTCATTGGGCAACCGAATTTTCGATTTTTGCCTGGGATATAAACTTTCAACGGCAGTTGTATCTTGTTCAATAACTGTAGCTGCTGCTTTTAAAACTGAGTTTTTAAACAGAGATTTCATCAAAGGATTGACATCTCTGGCATACATTAAAATAAATGTTTTAGTACTTTTTTCTGTTTGGGGATAGAGAATATGAACTTGAGCAACCTTACCAATTGGTGTTTGAGCAAAAAGAACTGTAGTTGAAGGAAAAGCATATTCAAGTGCGTTGTTGAGGGTTTTAGGTAAGATTCCTAAAAGTGGATTTTTGATAATTTCACATAATGTGTTATCAGCTCTGGTAATTTCTTGCTGTACTTGAGCATAATATCCTTTTTCTTCAAAAGAACTGACGCTACATGATGTAATTTTAAACATTTCTTTATGAGTGCCATTTTGATGGTTATAGTCATAGTTAACCATCAAGTTACTCAAGAAGTCACCCTGAATACTTTTTTCTCCACTTACTCCCACGAATTCATATTCATCTACAATTCTTTGATGTAAATCTGGAATGGGTAATCTTGGCTCGAATCCTGCATAAGTCCAAATACAATCGTTACTAACAATTAAGTCTAATGGTTGAGTAATTGGCTGAGTATCTTTTTTTTCTTCTCGGCAGAGTCTGCCTTGTCCATCAAATTCTAATGCATGAAAAGGACAAGTAATAGTATCTCTTTCTTGACATATCCAACCGTCTGATAAAGGAGCCTGCATATGCGGACAAATATTATCGATGGCGAATACTTCACCTTTTCGATTTTGCCAAACTACATAATCTTGTCCATTTAAAGTAATTTTATTGGGTTGATTAACTCCGAGCATTGATTTGTGAGCGATTAGCCAAGGCGCACCAGGTAAAATAGGTTCCATTTTGCACTCCAAAGTATTTAAATTCTTTTTAATTTCAGCGATTTTTGCAATAATTATTTATGTCTATCGAGAGATAAGTCAAAATAATTCGTAATTCGTAATTCGTAATTCGTCAGTTAAATTCAACATACACTTGTATATGTGCGTTACGGCTTCGCCTAATACACCGCTACATCAGTTTTATGTCTAGTCAGGTATGAAGAAAATAATTTTGCATAGTTTCAAAACCCTTGTAGAGAGGTAAAAATGTTACGTCTCTACCTTAAATATAATTAGTTAACTAATTTTTTAGTTAGTTAAATTTAATTTAAATTAACCTGACTGGATTTGTCAACTACTAAACAATTTTTAGTTAAGATATGATTCGTTAGTATGATGGAGAACCGTGAGTCGTTCAACGCAGCCAAAAATTTTATCTAAAAAACCGCGTCAGGTGCGCGATGCAGAGGCGACGAAACAGCAAATTCTAGATGCGGCGGAAGCGGAGTTTTCTAGACATGGACTGAATGGAGCGCGGACAGAGGCGATCGCCAGAGGTGCAGGTGTCACTACAGCGATGATTTATTACTACTACCAGAGCAAAGAGGGGCTTTATCAAGCTGTTCTACAACGCCCGGTAGTGGAGATGTATGAAGGGTTTAAGCAGCTAAATCTCGATGATTTACCACCACAGGCAGCTTTGGAAGTAGTTGTTAGAGGAGCGATCGCTTACGAAGCAGCTCACCCCCAGCGCGGAATGCTTTGGTTTCAAGAAGCAAACCAAAATCAGGGAAAGTATTTCAAGCAGGGGAATTGGCAGGAAAATTTTAGTTATATCATTAAAGTTCTGGAACGGGGAATGACAGAAGGTTGTTTTCGTCAACTCGATCCGTTTTTTGTCACCCTGCAAATAGTAGGAGTTTGTACTTTATACTTCAATGCTCACGAAAATCTCAAGCATATTAGACCGGACTTACAGCTGCTTAGCCCAGAACTAATAGAGCAGTATACTCAAGAAGCAATCAAATTGATTTTGGCAGGTGTACGAAGTGATAAAGGATAGGGGGCAGGGGGCAGGGAGATGAGGGAGATGAGGCGGCAGGGCAGGCAGGAGGAGAAATTACAAACATCTATTACCCAGTCCCCAGTCCCCAATCCCCAATCCCCTATTCATCAGAACCAACAAGAACTTTGACTCCATCATTGCTTTCGGAAGATTGGGCGGGTTGCAATAAAATCGGAGTATCCGGCAATGAAATTGTTTGGTTTAAAGGAAATCTACCCGTAGTCTGATTGACTCTTTGATTATTGTTAGAAAACACTGCAAAGTCATCAGCATCTTGGACTGTTTTAGTATCAATTCCCTCTAAAGAATCACCAGTCAATTTGAAGTTATCTGAGCTTTGGTTAGGTATGTCTGGTGATTGGGCTTGAACCGGGCTTCCTAAGCTTGCAAAAGCTGTCATAATTGCCAAGACAGCAATAATTTTAGCGTTCATTAGTTTTACCCCAATTCTTTATTATTTTGCTTGTTTTTATTCTCTCAAGAGATTATTTGTTAACCTCTACATGCTAAATAGAGTCTGTAATAAATATTATTCTATAAATATATGCATTGTCAATGATAGCTATATTTAGTAAATCAAATAAATAAATTAAAGAGAATAAATCTTAATGTAAGAAAACGTTGACATTGCAATCACAATAATTAGCGAATCATCAAATTGCTATTAATCCATAAGAGATTGCTATAGTGGCGATCGCTAATCTGTGGATGCTAGATGTAGTTTCGTTGGGATTTTCCTAAGCTAGTAGAAAAATCGGCAATGTGATTGTTTGAACTCAAGCTTGAGAAAACTCAATATATTTATACTCAACTAATGAGCATTTAACTTGCATGTATTAGTGGGTAAAATGCCTGTAATACAAGACTTTAACATTTACGCATCTCTAAATATTAAATTTTATCAAGTTACCTATAATTTACGTAATTTCCTCAGATAGTTATGAAGTTGAACGAGTGATGATTGCTGAGATATTTCCGCGATCGCACTTTTCATAAACATCAAGGAGAACAATATGGAAAATCGTCTGCAAGTACAAAATCTTCAAGGCGAAGAATTAGATATGGAATTAACTCCCGAAGAGTTAGAAGAATTAGAAGCTTTGAAAGGTGGAGGTCTGTCTTACTTAGGAGATTTCACCTATCGGCCTTTTCCTTATGGAATTCCTGCCGACCTCTTCAGGTTGAAGACATTAGATGTCGCGAATCGAGTAGTTAGATACTAAAACTTTTTGCAGAGTTTCTTGTAAAAGTATCTTCTGCAAAAGATTTATCGGGTTTTAAATTACCAAGAGTCATTGGAGACGTGTAAGTATATGACACCTACTGGAAACTTTAACCGTATTATTCAAATCCACCCATCCAGGCGGTGCAACTTGCACTGTCTCCATTGTTACTCTTCTTCTAGTCCCCAGGAGCGTGACCAACTTAGTATCGCGCTCCTTTTACAAGCAATTACCGAAGCCAGTGAACAAGGGTACACAACCGTTAGCTTCTCAGGAGGCGAACCCCTTGTATACAAACCTTTACCTGAACTAATCAGACAAGCCCAGCAATGCCAGATGCGGATAATCTTGACTTCCAATGGCATACTCTTAGACGAGCGACACCTAGAACAGCTATCTGGAAAAGTTGATCTACTAGCCATCAGTTTAGATGGAATGCCTGCTTCCCATAACCGGATACGAGCTTCAGAGCGAGCCTTTGAGAAAATGGCCGCTCGATTAGCAGGGGTGCGAGAATCAGGTATTCCATTTGGATTTATTTTCACCCTCACAAAACAAAATTTTCGTGAACTAGATTGGGTGGCAAATTTTGCTCTAGAACAGGGAGCGAAATTATTCCAAATTCATCCCCTTGTAGAGGTCGGACAAGCTAGCCAAAGCCTCATCGGTGCTAAACCCAGCACAAACATCCTATCCCATGCTTACCTCAAAGCCATACGCTTGAGAGAAGCTTTTGGTGACAAACTGTTTATTCAAATTGATTTAGTTCATCAGGAATTACTACGCCTGAATCCTGATAGTTTTTTTGCAGACGAACTCCCACTCAATGAAGCAGAATACTGCTTTGCTGACCTCGTATCACCCTTAATTATTGAAGCAGATGGGACAGTAGTACCCATGCAGCATGGTTTTGCTCGCAATTACGCTTTAGGAAATCTCAACGAAGCTTCGCTAGGAAAACTCGCCATCCATTGGCGTCAAGAGCATTACCCTGCTTTTCGAGAACTTTGCCGACGTGTTTATGAAGAATTAACAGCACCAGCCGAGCTGCCAATTACCGATTGGTATCAGACGCTGATGCAGTTTGCAAACATGAGTGGGGAGTGGGGAGTGGGGAGTGGGGAGTGGGGAGTGGGGAGTAGGGAGTAGGGAGTAGGGAGTAGGGAGTAGGGGAAGAAATATTTTCATAGTTTATTGTTAAGCGCAGCTCATAGAGTATTTTGCAAAAGTTTCAATTTTCGCGCTCTTATATCATGTCCGGCTAATCACTTATCATAAAAATTTCTCCCTTGTCCCCGCGTCTCCCTATCTCCGCGTCAGCCAAATCATAAGTCTTTAAACGGACATGATATTATTTGCGTCTTTGCGTCTTTGCGTGAGCTTTTCACTCATATTCAACAACGCCAAAATTATCTATGCAAGAAGTTTCATCTAGACTTTAGCGCCTAATACATCTCGATTTAAAACTTGATTTAACTTCCCACTACGATAACCTTCTAAATCCAGAGTCACATAGATAAATCCCAAATCTTGAAACGCACAAACCAACGTCTGTAAATCTGTAGTTAACACAAACTCCTTAATTTGTCCTGGTGGCAATTCAATACGTGCTGTATCTCCCTCAGAACGCACACGCAAATTCATTAAACCTAGCTTTCGCAGATGAATTTCAGCCCTACCGACTCTTTGCAACTTAGCTACAGTAATTTCTTCACCATAGGGAAAGCGAGAACTCAGACAAGGTTGAGCAGGTTTATCCCACCAAGGTAAGCCGAGTAGTTGTGAAAGTTGCCGAACTTCTACCTTCGTAACACCGACTTCTGCCAAAGGCGATCGCGCCCCTCTTTCCTTAGCCGCCTGAATTCCTGGGCGATAATCATGCAAGTCATCAGCATTTACCCCATCCACCACATAGGGATAACCCAACTCTAAAGCTAAAGGCTTGAGGGTGTCGTGCAATTCGCTTTTGCAAAAATAACAGCGATTAACGGGGTTAGCAGTGTAATTGGGATTGTCCATCTCGTGAGTTTGAACAACTTTATGCTGAATTCCTATAGTTGCGGCTTGAATTTTGGCGTCTTCCAACTCTTCTGGTAACAGCGAAGGTGAAACAGCTGTGATTGCCAAAGCGCGATCGCCCAACACATCATAAGCAATTTTGGCAACCAAAGTGCTATCAACACCGCCAGAGTAGGCAATCAATGCCTGCTCCATTTCTTGAAATAAAGCTTTTATTTGCTCAAGTTTTTCTGTTAGTATCATTGCCCAATTCCGCCAAAACCATATATCTATTTTAGGGATTAGGGATTGGGGATTGGGCTTCGACTTCGCTCAGCCCACGGGGGATTGGGAATGGGGAATGGGATAATATTCTCAAATTTGTCTGTGGCTAAATTGCAATAGAGTTCAGTTTGTCAAGAAAATAGTTGCTGGATCGGATTTTAAAGCAATTAGTTGTGGCAGGTCTTGCTCGTTTAAGTTTTGCATATCTATTTGGATGCAAGCTAAGTCAAAGGCTGTTTTGAGGTCGCGCCCATAACCTAATGCTTGATAGAATGATGTGGCAAAACTGATAGCTGATTCGTCTTGAATTGCTTGAGACATACCAATTACGCTGTCGATGTGTTGGGCGATCGCTTTTGCTTGTATATCAGAATAGCAAGCATTTAGCACTACGCAGCGAATGTCATCTTTTAGTACAGAAAATAGTTGACTCAAGGCTCTGACTGAAACAGAATGACTATTACCAGAGTTATCTAATAAAAGAATCTCATTATCTTCGTTGCCATGACCACTAAAATGTACAATATTAGGCCTATGGCGTAGCAGAAGACCTTGTAAATCACTCACACGCACAGCCCAGTGCTGAATCACCTCAAACCGATCACGAAATTCTGACTGACGCAGAGCTTGGTCAATTGAGCGACTTTCTTGATCTAAACTTAAATGAGTTTTATCTGAAGGGTTAGCGGCTAGAAAAAGGATTTTAATTACTGGATTTTTAGGGTTATTTGAATTATTAATACTCTCTTTAGTAGCGATTTCTTGGTGAATTTTATTCCTTAATTTTAGGAGTGCGTCTGTAAGCCGATTTTTTTCTCTGCGGATCTCTTCGTTACTAAGAATACCTTTGCGATCGTTTTCTTGCAATTGGTTTAAGCTAGCAGCGTGCAAAATCACTTCGTCATGATAGCGAGATGAGTATTCATTAGTAATTTCCTTTAGTTGCAAAATAGCACTTTCTAATTCACCCTGTTCAATGAGATTTTTAATGTTATTTAACTTGTCGTTCATAGTTTAATCTTTAGGTAGATATAATTGATTCATCAACTCACGCTTAAGATAAGGTATCAACGGTAAATATGCTAAGCTGGCAATGATAAAATATTTGTCCGCAAATGTAAAACTATTTTCGGATATTTTATAAGAATCTATGAAGACATATGGAAGCATCATCACACAAATAATTACTGCAAATGGAAGCGCTACAAGATTCATTACCTTAAATAAAGAATATTTTTCTGTTTGTTTGGTACTTAGTAATTGATACATAATAAACAAAATAAATATCAAACATAATATACTGAATATTATCTCTGGCTTGATGCTAAAAACCGATAAATATGATAAGAAAGCAGTAATAAATAGACATAAAATCATTGCAATTGTTATGTAAAAAAATCCGAAAAAACAAACATTAAAAAATGTATTTTTAACCAAAAATAGGAGTAACGAACCTAAGTTGCAAATAATATAGATTGAAAACAATAAAGATGATTTGAGTAAGTAGAAATCATTAATTTTATAGGCATTATCTGTGGACATATATAGCAAATCTCTTATTGGTTTTTGTCTATTTTCTTGCTCATATATATCTGTTTGTGTATATCTTTTTATCATTTTAGTAATCGCTTTTTTAGCGTTTTCGTCTCCTTTTGTTATGGATTCTACTAACTCAACTAAATCACTCAGGTCTTCTCTTGCTAATTGATAGTTTTTATTCGCTATAATTGCATTAAAAAATGCTATTCGTCTAGATGGTCTTAATAATCCCAAAAAATTTAGATGTTTACACTCAACTATTCCTCGTATAATCTTGTCTACAGTATTTTTTGGTATACTTAATCTCTCATATTTTATACTACAATTATCAGACCTTATTTGCTCATTAACTTTAGATTTTAGAGCTTCTATGTATGTATCAAGAGTAACTTTATCTCTATATTTATCAGCAGTTGATTCTAGTACTAGTAAATCAATATTTAGCTGATTATGAGTAGCAACAACTTGCATCATTTTGCATGACATTGATAAATTGAATGTTATCGCCCCTGAAGCAATCAAAACTATACAAGTAGCATAACCTAGTATTTCAAGGAAGCCATACTTTTTGGGAATTTTATTATATTGTTTTTTGACATCATATAAATATTGCTGAATCCACCAATAATAAAATGCAGTTATGCCAACAGCAGGAAGGAAAATAAAATTGATCTGCGAAAAAATAAAAACATGATCCGGTTTAATCGGATAAATAATAACCAAAAAAATAATTAATAAATTTGCTAGCAATGCATAGTAAGCAACGTAATGTAATTTGAATACCCATAGTCTCGGCTGATTTAATAAAAGATAACGATCAAACTTTTGTAATGCTTGAGGAGATAAAATCTTGGCTAACAGATATTTTGTACTATTAAATAATTTCTGATTCATGATAGATTTTCAAAAAGTTTACGTGTAGATTTACTAATATCTCTGAAGTATTTTAATGAAATGTCTTGTTCCAGAAAAACTTTTAGCAAATCGTTGGCAGTTACTTCTTTATGTGTATGAACGATAAATCCACTACCAGACTTTTCAATTTTTATATATCTGACTTTTTGCAGTAAATCTTTAACTTGTTCTATCAACAAGTTGCAATCTATCTCGTAAGAATTTTCTTTTCTGTCTTCACCAAAGTTTTTGACTGAGCCATTATATACAGCTTGACCATTTTTAATAAAGATAATATTGTCAGCAATATTTTCAATTTCATATAAACTTTGAGAACTAATAATAATTGATTTAGGTTTGCCAACAGAATTCGCTAAATATCGTAAATCTTGTAAGAAAAGTAATTGGGTGTTAATATCTAGATTTGCTAATGGTTCATCTAAAATCATTAGTTTAGGATTACCAATAAGTGCCCTTGCTAGGGCAAATCGCATTTTATAACCACCAGATATTTCACTCCATTTTGCTTCTCTATAACGCTCTAATTCTAGACGTTTAATAATAAACTCGACTCTATTTTTATTCTTTTGACCCTTGAAGCCATGAATAGCTGCTGTAAAATGTAAATTATTGACTAGTAAACCATCCCATGAAGGTAACTGTTGAGGAATATAAGCTATTTGTTGCTTAATTGAATATATATCAGTTTTTTTGTTGGAGGTTAGACATGGGTAATCTAACTTTCCTTGAGTTGGTGCAAGTTCTCCTGCAATTATTCTTAAAAGTGTTGTTTTGCCATTACCATTTTCACCAACAACAGCAGTTATTTCACCAAGGTTTAGAGTTACATTGATATTAGATAATTTAAACTCAACAGAACGACTATTATAAGTTTTGTATAATTCATGAGATTGAAAGACGACTGAAGAAATTGTAGGACGAGAGATAATTTTCTGTCTCTGGGTTTCTATAAATTGCTCTTCATCTATTTCAAGTTGAGTTTTTTTATTGTTTATCTCATCTAGATTTGGTAGATGAGAAAGCTCAGTTTGTAATGGGTTATATTTTGGTTGTATTAAACTAGTATTTTGCTGATTAGGTGTTTCTTGCTTTTTTAATTGATAGTTATCTCGAATCAATGCAGCAACTTGTATAATCTGAATTATTAATCTTTTTTTTCTCTCATCTATATTGGCTGTATAACCATAAATACGCTCATCAGATTCTAAACCAGTATATGCGCTTCGAATGACGGAAATTTCTGCTTCATAGTTTTCGTTGGGCAAATCCTCTTCAAAATCCATTAGTCGTTTCGTTGCTGCATTCAGATCATTTTCAGCTACTAAACGCTTTATTTCAGAGTACCTAGATTGAGGATCAGCGTTAGTCATGGATTGCTATGTGGTGCTAGCTTACATGATTATACGTAAATGCGCCTATAAGCAAATGTTCGCTTAAAAGTATCAAAAATATAGCAAAATTTTACTTTATTTAATTTTTGACAATGCAAACAGAACCTTGTAACACTGTCAATCATTCGAGGTTGTTGGTTTGCTGTATTTTGCTACCAAACTTGCTAGGAGCGGTAAATCTATTGGTTTAGGAGTGTAATCATTGACTCCAGCAGCTATGCAAGTTTCGCGATCGCCTTTCATTGCCATTGCGGTTTGAGCAATCACTGGAATCATCTCATATTGAGGATTTTTTCGCAGTTGTTGTACCAAATTAAGACCATTTTCATCTGGTAGGTAAACATCCATAATAATAACCACAGGATTTAGCTGTTTTAGCGCTTCCCACATTTCAACAGCATTCCTCACCCAAGTGACTTGATATCCCAACTTGCTTAAATAAATTTGCATTAACTTGGCGTTGGGTAAATCATCTTCTACCAACAAAATCTCTGAAGATGAACTAGGTAAATAATTTTCAGTTAATCTTTTAACTCCCTCATCTCCCTCATCTCCCTCATCTCCCTCATCCCCCACTCCTTCCACAGGCTTCAGGGGAAGTACGAGAGTAAAACGAGAACCGCGATCGATTTCTGATTCAACTTCCACACAGCCACCATGAATTTCCGCCAATTTCTGAGTTACGGTTAAACCTAAACCTGTGCCTTCATTGCGACTAACTACGGCGTTAGCAATTTGATAATAAGGTTGAAATAGTTGAGCCTGGTCTTGTTGAGAAATGCCAGTGCCAGTATCCCAAACTATAAAATTTAAACATGCATCCTTGGACACAACTTTTAAGCCAACAGTGCCTGTACTAGTAAACTTCAGAGCATTAAATAGCAAATTTAACAGCATTTGCTTGAGACGCAAAGAATCAGCCACTAGGGTTGTGACACTGGGATCTAGTTCTAAGCAAAGTTTCAAACCCTTGTTAGCAGCTTTCTCTTTTACCAGTGCAAAAACATTACGACACAATTCTGGCACGTTGACATTTTCCCACTGCACTTCTAGCTGGTTAGCTTCTATTTTTGAGAGATCCAAAATATCGTTAATCAGAGCTAATAAGTGTTTACCGCTAGACTGAATAATATTTAAATACTCTTGGTGGCGTTCTCTGGTTTGGTCGTAGCCTTGGGCTAAAAGTAGATGAGTGAAACCGATAATAGAACTTAACGGTGTGCGAATTTCATGGCTGGTGTTTGCTAGAAACTGGTTTTTGAGTTGATTGGTACGCTCAAGTTCTTGATTAGAACCATCCAACTGTTGATACCTTTGCTGCCAAAATATCATTTGCCTGAGTTGTGCAACAGCTGTGGTACATTGCTTGGCACACCTGGCCATTAATTGCGCTCTCAGTTGACTCGGCAATGCTATTGGTGATTCATTATCAGAACTTGGGGGTGCTGTGGCAATAATTAGCCAGCCGAAGACACCGCCAGAATGATCTACTAACCGCCAAGCATTTGGTGGTTGTTGGTTCTCAAGCTGCTGTAAATCTTCGAGTTTGATGACCTCTTTTAATCTCAACCGTAGCCTTTTGCGTGCCGTCAGCATTACTTGCGGTAATGGAGATTGTGTGCTTGGGGAGCGACAAACATAGCAAATTTTGCCAACTGTTTCGTGGGGTTGAAACAGAGCGATCGCTACTTTACTATCTTCTACAGCACCATTGATCTCGTTGACTACGATTTGGAAGATTTCTGCTTCGATGACACTTGCCACTGAGACAGTGGTACAAGCAGAAAGCAGGCAATCATTCAGGCGACTTTGCAGCTGGTTTAAGGTCTTCTCCAGCCACAACTCAGTGCGGAGTTGTTGGATTGTTGTCAAAAGTGTGGACGTAGCATCTATCTGTGAGTTCTGTTCTGGTAAACTTGAATACTGCTGCATGGTCAACTAAACGTTGAACAAATTTGACTTCGCATAAAAATGCGAACAAGATTCTATGTAGATTAGCGGACAATTCCCTTTTTATTTATAAACCATAACTCATAGTGTCGTATGTAGCAGCTAAACAAAAAAATATCGGTTATTCACTTAAAATTTGTTAACAGCAAGTTTAAGACTATGACTTTAGAATTCGCTCAACTCATCGTGAATGGGATTGCTGTAGGAAGCATTATTGCTTTAGCCGCAGTTGGACTTACTCTTACCTATGGGATTTTACGGTTATCTAACTTTGCTCATGGTGATTTTCTCACTTTAGGAGCTTATCTAACTTGGCTCATCAACACTTTTGGCGTTAACATTTGGCTGTCAATGATACTAGCAGCCTTGGGAACAGTAGTCGCAATGCTGTTGTCAGAAAAACTACTATGGTCGAGAATGCGTTCTATCCGTGCTACTTCCACTACACTGATCATCATTTCCATCGGACTAGCCTTATTTATTCGCAACGGCATTATTTTTACTTGGGGTGGTAGAAACCAGAATTATGATTTACCTTTTACCCCTGCTTTAGATATTGCGGGCTTAAAAGTGCCGCAAAACCAAATTTTGGTATTAGGTTTAGCAGTGTCCGCAATTTTGGCATTACATTACCTCCTGCAAAACACCAAAATTGGTAAAGCCATGCGAGCAGTAGCTGACGACCTGGACTTAGCTAGAGTTTCTGGTATTAATGTTGACCAAGTAATCTTTTGGACTTGGTTAATTGCTGGGACTTTGACTTCTCTCGGTGGCAGTATGTACGGTTTAATTACAGCAGTACGGCCCAATATGGGTTGGTTCTTAATTTTACCTTTATTTGCTTCAGTGATCCTTGGCGGAATTGGTAATCCTTACGGGGCGATCGCAGCAGCTTTCATCATTGGCATCGTCCAAGAAGTCAGCACCCCTTGGTTAGGTTCTCAGTATAAACAAGTAGTAGCACTGGTAATTATGATTTTAGTGCTACTGATTCGTCCCAAAGGTTTATTCAAAGGCACGATTTAAGTAGAGACGTTGCAGGCAACGTCTCCACCCCTAGTTATTCAATAATGTGGAAGTAATAAGCTGCCACCAACAAGTTCAAAGCTAACAAAAGTATTGCCCAACCAGTACGAAAGGTATATGGAGGTTTAGCTCCACTATCAGCAACTGGCGAGTCTTTGGTTTTAGCAGTCATAATCGGTTCTCCTAATGTCAGGACTTTTTAAGAAATACCAAATTTGGTGTACCAATCGCCTAAATTCTTTAGAAATATTTGTGTGGCGTAATGGGGAATGGGGATTGGGGATTGGGGATTGGGGACTGGGGATTGGGGGAGATCTATGTGTAACCTTCCCCCTGCTCCCTCATCCCCCTCATCCCCCTCATCTTCCCTACTCCCCCGCATGATACGAACTACGCACCAGGGGGGCGGAACGGACATGACTGAAGCCCATTTGCGATGCGATTTGACCTAGTTGGGCAAATTCCTCTGGAGTCCAGTATTTTTGTACTGGTAGATGCTCTAAAGAAGGGCGCATGTACTGACCAATAGTGATGCGATCGCATTCTACAGCCCTTAAATCGGTCATTGTTTCGACGACTTCAGCAATTGTTTCGCCGTGTCCTAGCATCAAACCTGATTTGGTGGGAATAGTGGGATCGATTTCTTTGATCATAGCGAGTACTCGCAGCGAGTGATCGTACTTTGCTCCTCGACGGACTGCTCGAGTTAACCGTCGTACTGTTTCGATATTGTGATTGAAACAAGCTGGCTTGGCTGTAGCAACCGCCGCTATCCTTTGGCGTTGACCTGCCTCCCCTGCACCCGCGCCACCCCAAAAATCAGGTGTTAGCACTTCAATTTGAGTTTCTGGGTTCAACTGGCGAATAGTCGCGATCGTTTGGACAAAATGACCTGCTCCTTGGTCAGGCAAGTCATCACGAGCCACAGAAGTCAACACCACGTAACGTAATCCCAACAGTTGCACTGCCTCCGCCACCTTTTGCGGTTCTTCTGAGTCCACAGGCATTGGGGCATGACCTTTATCTACTTGACAAAAAGCACAAGAGCGCGTGCAAGTTGGCCCCATCAATAAAAAAGTAGCGGTTTTTTGGGAATAGCACTCACCCCGGTTAGGACAGCGACCTTCTTCACAAATCGTATGAATTTGTCGCTGCTTAATAATGCGTTGTACAGTGGAGAGTTCGCTGGCTTTGCCGATGGGGCGACGTAACCAGCTAGGCATCTCCATAATTACAGACTTGAGTTCAGCTTGTGGTGACGAATTCATAGATGTCTCAGCAAAATCCGCAGATAGACTAAGGCTAAATTCCTATGCTTGAGAGCAAAGTCAAAGCCTTAAATATCACCATGACACAAATTCCAGACAACACCAGTAAAAGTTCTGTCAAATACTTATACATAATGTCATTTATACCGAAATATACTATCCCCCGATCAACAAAAATTTTGGATATAGTGGGAGCATTCTCAAAGCCAATCAGCAAATCTGCTATTTACACCTAAAGTTTCTGTTAGAGCAATCAGTCGTGGCAAGCAACAAAATTCTAGTTATAGATGACACTACAGTTGTCAGGGTGAAAGTACGTGAAATGTTGCCTCCGGGTAATTTCGAGGTACTAGAAGCCAAAGATGGTATGGAAGGACTAAATTTCATCCTTCAAGAAAAACTCAGCTTGATTATGTTGGATTTCCTGTTACCTAAAATGAGTGGTTGGGAAGTTTTTCAGCAAATTCAAGCCCAGCCAGAGTTAAGAAAGATTCCTTTAGTAATCATGTCTGGTCGTAAGGAAGAGGTGACGGAGAAAATTTCAGAACCCTTTGAATATTTTGAATTTCTCGGAAAACCTTTTGACCAAAAGCAACTAATTAACGCCATCAAGTTAGCCATGACCAAGGCTAAACAACCACGTTCTGAACCAGTATTAGTGGGCGCGGCTGTTGCTACTAAAAATGGTGCAGTCGCAACAATCTCTAGCGCAACCAGTAGTGCAGTTGCAACTCCTAATTTAACAACTAATGACACAGTTGCAACCTCTAATAAAACAACAGACTCCTCTGTAGAAATCAATGCTCTCAATGAGAAAATTGATAAAATGCAAGCGGAAATTGATAGCTTGAAAAAGCAGTTAACTCAGGTTGTGACCTTTATTAAACAGAAAATCAAGTAGCATTTGCATCCATTATTATTTTTGTTTTTGCAGATTAGAGTATAGATGCGATCGCCAAAATTCTTTTAAGCTCATAAAACAGGATTAGTAAATTCAGTCGCTAGTCTACAAAGCTTTATCACAAACTCAACCTGTCAAAACTTACTCTTAACCAAAGTAAGTGACAGGTTTTTTGTTTATCAAAAAAATAAAAATTTAATGATACTTGCAGATGCCCCATGGGAATAATAGGCGATAGAAAATAAAATTATGGGTACAAGCTGCAATGTTAGTAGCATTAGACACATTACCTGCACTTCCTGGTTATCGTATCACAGAGCAAATCTACTCAGGCAGCAAAACTTTAGTTTATCGAGGTATCAGAGAACAAGATCAGCAATCAGTTATTATCAAACTGATGCGGAATGAATTTTCATCATTTGCAGACATTGCTCAATTCCGTAATCAATACTTCATCATCAAAAACCTCAACTTCCCTAGTATAGTCAAACCCTACAGTTTAGAAAACTACTCCAACAGCTATGCTTTGGTGATGGAAGATTTTGGTGGTGTTTCTCTTAAAGATTGGCAACAGGGGGAAAATCCTGTTTCTCTAAGTGAGTTTTTTCATATCGCTATTAATATTATTTCTACCCTTGAAGGATTGCATCGACATCGCATAATTCACAAAGATATTAAACCAGCCAATATTCTGATTAACCCTACAACAGGTGAGATAAAACTTATTGATTTCAGTCTTGCCACTCTTTTGCCAAGAGAAATGCAATCTCTCACAAATCCCAACGTTCTAGAAGGTACTTTAGCTTATATTTCTCCTGAACAAACCGGAAGAATGAACCGAGGTATCGACTACCGCACCGACTTTTATTCTCTGGGTATTACCTTTTTTGAACTCCTAACTGGGCAGCTACCCTTTACCAGTAGTGACCCGATGGAGTTAGTTTATTGTCACATTGCTAAAGAACCGCTAAAAGCAAACTTAATTAACTCTCATATTCCCCCCATTTTGTCTGGTATTATTAGCAAGCTGATGGCTAAAAACGCCGAAGAACGCTATCAAAGTGCCTTGGGGTTAAAGCATGATTTGGAAGTGTGTCGTCACCAGTGGCAAGAGAGTGGAAATATAGCGTTTTTTGAGTTAGGAGTCAGGGACATTTCAGATCGTTTCGTTATCCCTGAAAAACTCTATGGTCGCCAACGCGAAGTTGAAACCTTACTCGCTGCCTTTCAACGAGTGACTCGCGGGACAACAGAAATGATCTTAGTCACCGGTTTCTCTGGTATTGGTAAAACTGCTGTAGTCAACGAGGTTCACAAACCTATTGTGCGGCAACGTAGTTATTTTATCAAAGGTAAATTTGACCAGTTTCAGCGTGATATTCCCTTATCAGGATTAGTCCAGGCTTTTCGAGATTTAATTGGGCAGTTGCTTTCTGAAACTGATACCCAAATTCAGCAGTGGAAAGCTAGAGTTTTAAAAGCATTGGGTACACAAAGTCAGGTAATTACTGATGTAATTCCTGAACTAGAACAGATTATTGACAAGCAACCTTCAGTAGCAGAACTCTCTGGTATTGCTGCTCAAAACCGCTTCAATTTATTATTCCAAAGATTCATCCAGGTTTTCACTACTAAAGAACAGCCTTTAGTGATTTTTTTAGATGATTTACAATGGGCAGATGTAACTTCTTTAAAATTAATTCAATTATTAATGAACGAAAATGCCTCATCTTCTGTTTTAGATGCAGCAGAAAATACGGGTAAAACCAAGGGTGGTTTTTTGTTGATTGGTGCATACCGTGATAACGAAGTTTCTAAGGCGCATCCCCTTTATTTAACGCTACAGGAAATTGAGAAAACGGGAGCAGCTATGAATGCGATCGCACTTGCACCATTAAATCAAGGCGATTTAAATCATCTGATTGCTGATACCCTGCATTGTCAAGAAGTTTTAGCCGTTTCTCTCACTCAAATGGTATTTGCTAAAACTAAAGGCAATCCCTTCTTTTCTTTACAATTTCTCTATTCATTACATAACTCTGGATTGATTACACTGAATCTTGAAGCTGGCTATTGGCAGTACGAAATTCAAAAAATCAAAGAATTAGCTCTTACAGACGATGTTGTAGAATTCCTCGCGATTCAACTAGTAAAATTGCCCATCAATACGCAAAAAATATTGAAACTAGCCGCATGTATTGGTAATCAATTTGATTTAAATACTCTGGCGATCGTTCATGAAAAATCTGTAGTTGATACAGCGTCAGACTTATGGAAAGCATTAATTGAAGGGCTAGTTTTACCTCACGCAGATGTTTATCAACTATTTCCCCAAGATGATGAAAATCATCAGTTAGTCATTAATGATAAACCAGCTAATCGCTTACCTATATATAAATTTGTACATGATCGTGTTCAGCAAGCAGCTTATTCTTTAATTTCTCCAGAAGAAAGAAAGCAAATTCACTTAAAAATTGCATTACTGCTATTTGATAATATCCCAGTTGCCAAACGAGAAGAAAAGATTTTTGAAATCGTCAATCAATTCAATATCGCACTGGAAGATATTACCTCCCAAGCGAAGCGAGATGAACTAGCTGCCATGAATTTGATTGCTGGGCGTAAAGCTTTGGCATCAACTGCTTATCAAAATGCAATTAACTATCTAACTACCGGAATTCAACTGTTAGCTACTGATAGTTGGGAGACAAAATATGAATTAATCTTAGCTTTGTATGAAACAGCCGCAGAGGCAGCATATTTGGCTGGCGATTTTGAGCAAACTGAACAATTGATAGAAGTAGTTTTAAAAAGAAGTAAAACACTGCTAGATAAAGTGAAAGTTTATCAAGTCAAAATTCAAACTTATGGAGCAAAAAACCAAGCTTTAGAAGCTGCTAATATTGGACTAGCCTTTTTAAGGCTTTTAGGAGTAGAATTTCCTGAAAAAATCAGCATAGCTGATATTCAGCTAATAATGTCAGAAATATCATCCAATCTAATTGGTAAGAATATCCAAAACTTAATTGACTTACCAAAGATGAGAGAACCGCAAATGTTAGCAGTTATGAGTGTTCTCTCTAGCACTACTGCTATGATCTACCGAGCTAAACCAGAACTTTTTCCTTTAGTTCTTGTTAAACAAATCAACTTATCACTCCAATATGGTAATACACCTTTTTCTGCTTTTGTCTACGCTAATTATGGAGTAATACTATGTGGAATTATAGGTGATATTGAATCTGGTTATCAATTTGGAAAGTTAGCTGCAAATCTATTACTGAAATTCCAGACTAAAGAGATTAATGTTAAGGTACTAGGAACATTTCAACCTTTGATTAGACCTTGGAAAGAGCATATTCGAGAAATATTAAACCCGACACTAGATGTTTATGTTAATGCTATAGAAGTAGGAGATTTGCAATACGCAGCTTATTCTCTTCATGCTTATTGTTATTGTTCATATTTTGTCGGCAAAGAATTGGCAGAACTTGCACAAGAGATGTCAACTTACAACAATGCTATTAGAAAAATCCAGCAAGAGGCGGTATTAAACTGGAATCTAATCTATCAGCAGATCGTATTTAATTTGCTAGGTTCTAAGCAGCATCAATATGAAGAAACAATGCTGCCGATTCTCATAGAAGCTAAAGATAGCTTAGGATTTTTATATTTTTATTTTAGTAAACTTCATCTGTGTTATTTGTTTCAAGAATTTCATCAAGCATCTGAAAATGCAACCTTAGCAGAAAAATATTTAGATAGTGGTATTGGGCATCTAATTGTTCCCGCTTTTTATTTTTATGATTCTTTAACGAGGTTAGCGCTGTATTTAGATACCGACTTATCTGAACAAAAGCATATTCTCGATAAAGTACAAGCCAATCAAGAGAAAATGAAGAAATGGGCAGATCATGCCCCAATGAATTTTTTACATAAATATTATTTAGTAGAAGCCGAATGGCATCGGATTCAAGAACAACATATCGAAGCAATGGACGATTACGATCGCGCTATCTCCCTTGCCCAAGATAACGAGTATATCAACGATCAAGCCCTTGCTCACGAACTTGCCGCTAGATTCTATTTAGAATGGGGTAAATCAAAGATTGCACAGGCATATTTAAGCGATGCTTATCATGGCTACCTCCGCTGGGGGGCAAAAGCCAAAGCTGACGATTTAGCCAACCGCTATCCCCAACTACTTGTTTCCATACTTCAGCCAGAAAAGCAAGCAGAACTGAGTTATGATCCCAGCCAGGAAGAGATTTCTTTAAATAACGTGTCTCTATCCACTTTGAACAATCAACAAAGTGTAATTGCCTCAAAGACAAGCATCTCCGATTCTCTAGATTTAGCATCTGTAATTAAAGCATCTCAAGCCCTCTCTGGAGAAATTGAGTTTGAGCAATTACTTTCTACTTTAATGGAAGTAGTGATGGAGAATGCAGGGGCTTCTAAATCTGCCTTGATTTTGGCTAGAGGTAATAAATCGAATTTAACTGTTACCGCAATTAGTTTAAGCTCAAAATATCAGCTGATTAAAACAGAATTTCCATCCATTCGCTTAGAGTCAAGTTCTGATGTTCCCATTACTTTGATTAATTACATCAAACGAACTCGTGAAATCTTCGTTGTTGATAATGCAATGGTTGTACCCTCGCTAGCAGCCGATAGCTATATCATTCGTGAAGAACCTAAAAGTTTGTTAGCCATACCTATTATTAATCAAGGTAAATTGATTGGGATTTTTTACCTAGAAAATAATTTAACTACAGGAGCATTTACACGCGATCGCGTAGAAGTTTTGAAGCTCATTACTACCCAAGCTGCAATATCACTAGAAAATGCCATCCTCTACAAAAATTTAGCACAAGCTAATGAACGCTTAGAAGAATACAATCATACTCTAGAGGAGAAAGTTGCAGCTAGAACTCAAGAACTCAATGAAACAAATCAACACTTGCAACAAACTTTAGAGGAGTTACAACAAACCCAAACTCACCTGATTCAAAGTGAAAAAATGTCTGCATTAGGGCAAATGGTTGCGGGAATTGCTCATGAAATCAATAATCCCATCAATTTTATTCATGGCAATATTGCTCACACTAGTGAATATGTCCAAAATTTGCTCAATTTGCTCGATATTTATCAGCAAGAATATCCCCAATCTTCACCCTTGATTGAAGCAAAACAAGAAGAGATAGACATAAATTTTCTCGCGGAAGATTTGCCAAAAATTTTAAATTCGATGAAACTAGGAAGTTCGCGCATTCGCAATATTGTTTTAGGCTTACGTAACTTTTCCCGCTTAGATGAGGCGGAAATGAAACCTGTCGATATTCATGAAGGAATTGATAATACCTTGATGATTTTACAGCATCGACTGAAAGAAAAGAGCGATCGCCTAGCAATTGAAGTCATCAAAACATATGGAAAATTACCA
Organism: Desmonostoc vinosum; assembly: GCF_059505385.1. NCBI lineage: Bacteria > Bacillati > Cyanobacteriota > Cyanophyceae > Nostocales > Nostocaceae > Desmonostoc > Desmonostoc vinosum. The sequence goes on along the minus strand of NZ_JCACKM010000244.1, from coordinate 40,773 downwards.
GAGATCAACTGTTACGCCGGTCAACTTAATCAGGTATTTATGAATATCTTGAGTAATGCGATCGATGCTATAGAAGAGTCAATAGCCAATAGCAGTGAAATATTCACTAAACCACAAATTCACATTTTTACTGAATTAACAGATATCAATACAATCAAAATCCGGTTTGCTGATAACGGTTTTGGCATGACAGAAGCAGTACAGCAGAAAATTTTTGACCCATTTTTCACCACTAAGTCAGTAGGAAATGGCACAGGATTGGGTTTATCGATTAGTTATCAGATTGTCGTGAACAAACATAAAGGTAGTTTAATCTGTGATTCCACACCTGGAAAAGGAACTGAGTTTGTAATTGAAATTCCAATCTAATATCATGTTCGCTAACTTTCCCTGCTCCCCAAAGCGATAGGATATTTTTTAGTTAGAAGTTTTTAGTTACTAGGCGGAGTGTTGCCGTTACCGCCTTGTTGCAGTAGGTATTCCCAAATACGCCGAATCTCAGCTTGAAACACTGTGCGATCGCGCTGGGCTTCTAGTGCCTGAAGACGGGAGAGATCAGCAAGCTGGTTAATTGCGCGTTCAAGTCGTGCAGATGTTTGAGATACAGTGCGGAGTTCCCGTCTATTGGCATTTTGGATTGTCCTCAGTAGATCTAATTCGTCACCCAAATCCTCTAATTGAGTTTCAATATTGATTAACCTCTCTTCGATTGGTTGATCAGCGTTGGTCATCTAAAAATCTCCTATTCAATTCCAAACTTCAATTTATAAGGAAAATGCCGAAAACCCTTGACAAACAGCAACGTAGTTGCGTTTTTCGGACTTCAGGCGCTACCGAGGGGCACTCGGAAAGTCAACGCTTGGGAGCCAGTGCGTTGGGCGGCTTTGCCGACTTGAAGCAAATGGCGTGGAGAGAACCACCTCTTTTTTAGATACCGCAAGGGGTTTAATCTAAGTGGACTCGTTGAACCAAGAATCCCTGTGGCTTTAGCCCAGGGAGTGTCAAATCCTTTCAATCTCATTCTATTCGTCCAAGACTTTTCAAACTTCCTCTTAAACCAGCAAACAGTTTAGACTAAAATATGACGGTTGTATTTTGTGGCGGACTGTGATTGAGCGTTATACTTTGCCCGAAATGGGTAATCTTTGGAGTGAAGCCTACAAGTTAAAAACCTGGCTGCAAGTAGAAATTGCTGTTTGTGAGGCTCAGGCTGAACTAGGTTACATTCCATCTAGTGCAGTGGAGGAAATTAAGGCAAAGGCAGATTTTGACCCCAAACGGGTGCTAGAAATTGAAGCTGAAGTCCGCCATGATGTGATTGCTTTCTTGACAAACGTCAATGAATATGTAGGTGAAGCAGGACGCTATATTCATTTGGGTTTAACTAGTTCAGATGTGCTGGATACGGCTTTAGCACTGCAATTAGTTGCTAGTTTAGATGTGTTATTGCAACGCCTAGAAGACTTGATTCAAGCAATTCGCCAAAAAGCACAGGAACACCGTCATACGGTGATGATTGGTCGATCGCACGGTATTCATGCCGAACCAATTACCTTTGGCTTTAAGCTAGCTGGATGGTTAGCGGAAGTGTTACGTCACCAAGAACGCCTGAGAATTCTCCATACAACTATCGCTGTGGGCAAGATTTCCGGCGCCGTGGGAACCTATGCCAATGTAGAACCGCGTGTAGAAGCGATCGCTTGCCAAAAACTCGGACTCCAACCCGATACCGCCTCCACACAAGTTATTTCCCGCGATCGTCATGCCGATTATGTCCAACAATTAGCTCTAGTAGCGGCATCAATCGAACGCTTTGCAGTAGAAATTCGCAATCTGCAAAAAACAGACGTTCTCGAAGTAGAAGAATACTTCGCCAAAGGTCAAAAAGGCTCTAGTGCCATGCCGCACAAGCGTAACCCCATCCGTTCTGAACGGCTAACAGGAATGGCCCGACTCGTCAGAAGTCACGCCGGCGCAGCTTTAGAAAATGTCGCACTCTGGCATGAACGAGATATTTCCCACAGTTCTGTAGAGCGGGTAATCTTACCAGATGCTTGCATTTTAACCCACTTCATGTTGCATGAAATCACCGAGTTAGTGAAAAACTTGTTGGTTTATCCAGAGAACATGGAGCGAAATCTCAACTGTTATGGTGGTGTAGTATTTAGCCAGAAAGTGCTACTCGCGTTAGTAGATAAAGGACTTAGCCGAGAAGAAGCTTATGCGATGGTGCAAGAAAACGCTCATGCTGCATGGAACAAGCCAGAAGGCAATTTTCAGGACTTGATTAACAAAGATCCGCGCGTCACTCAAAAATTGTCCCCAGCAGAACTTGAGACATGTTTTGATCCCCAGCAGCATCTACGGCATTTAGAAGATATCTATCAGAGGCTGGGAATTTAGGAATTATATCATGTCCGTTTAAAGACTTATGATTTGGCTGACGCGGAGATAGGGAGACGCGGTGAGACAGCGAGTAAAGGAGGGTTTCCCTCCGCAGGCGACTGCGTTAGCGCAGCGTAAAGCCTGCGGCATAGCTTCGCTTAGAGCGAGCTTGCGAGCGTCACCCGAAGGGGGACAAGGGAGAAATTTTTATGTCTCACCGTGTCCCCGCGTCCCCGCGTCAACCAAAACGCGAAATCTAAAAAACCTACCCATAAGAGATGGGGACGTCCCCCTCACCCCCAGCCTCTTCCCCATTCCCCCTAGTGCAAAATACCAATCATGTGCAATAAACCTTGACCGGTAATCAGTTCAATAATTAAGGCAATGAAGCCTAGCATGGCAATTCGACCATTCCAGACTTCCGCACTAGTAGTCATACCCCACTCCCAACGCTCTTGGGGATACATTTTTACTCTTTTCTTCATCTGGGCAGCTTGGGAAAGCTTGAAACTGGGTTTTTTCAGCGCATCAATCACTAAGTCTGCTAGTGCTTGAATAAATACTGGATGGGTGTTGGGAGCAGGCACGCGCCGAAAGTTATGAATTCCTGACTCTTCGGCTACTTCTCGGTACTCAATATCAATTTCTTGTAGTGTCTCAATGTGTTCTGAGACGAAACTGATAGGCACGACAACCAAATCTTTTACGCCTCGTGCGCCTAGTTCTTTAAGCGCATCCTCTGTATAAGGTTGCAGCCATTCAACTGGCCCGACGCGACTTTGATAGGCTAGGGTGTGAGCATTGGGTCGATTGAGTGTCTGCATAATCAAAGCAGTACAATCCTCAATTTCTTGCTGGTAAGGGTCTCCCGCTTCTTCTACATAGCTTTTGGGAACACCATGGGCGCTAAAGAAAATATGAACCTCATCGGGATGAGGAAATTGATCTAGTTCCTGAGCTATCAGTTCCGCCATTGCTTGGAGATAGCCTGGTTGTTTATACCATGAGGGAATAACGGTATAGTCAATGCGCTGAAGTTTCGCATCTTCTTGCCAAAGTTTTTCTAAAAGCCGGAAGCTGGAACCGCTAGTGCTGATCGAGAATTGGGGATACAGTGGTAGAATCACCAAACGCTCGATGTTGTCTTGAGTGAGCAGAGCGATCGCTTCTTCAGTATACGGATGCCAATAGCGCATTCCTACGTAGATATTGGCTTCTTGACCCAAATAACCCAACTGTTCTTTAAGTGCTTCGCCCTGAGCTTCTGTAATCCGCCGTAATGGCGAACCACCGCCAATTTGCTTATAGTTTTCTTGAGATGTTCTGGTTCGCCGCGAGGCAATGAACCAAGCTAGGGGCTTTTGTAACCAACGAAACGGTAGGCGAATAATTTCCGGATCAGAAAACAGGTTATACAAAAATGGCCCAACGTCATCTAACTTATCGGGGCCCCCGAGATTGAGTAATAATACGCCTACACGACCCATAGCAGTTACTTTCCCCCAATCTTTTCAGTTTTTTTACTAATGTTAACAATATATCTTTATTAAATATAAAGCTTAATAGCAAGGAAAGATGCAATGGCCACAATTTTAAGAGATTGGAGTTACCGTTATCAGTGGTTGTATGATGCGATCGCCCGTTTAGCAGCTATAAGTGTAGGTGGTGAAGCCCGTTTTCGACAATTAGCTTTGCAAGGCTTAACGATTGACTCAGATACTCAGGTTTTAGATTTATGTTGTGGTAGTGGGCAAGCGACGCACTTTTTAGTGAAATATTCACAAAATGTAACAGGTTTAGATGCATCACCATTGTCTTTGCAACGGGCGCGGCAAAATGTACCCGCAGCTTCGTATGTAGAAGCTTTTGCAGAAAATATGCCATTTGTAGACAATTTGTTTGATGTAGTGCATACCAGTGCAGCGTTACATGAAATGCAGCCTGAACAATTACAGCAAATTCTCAAGGAGGTGTATCGAGTATTAAAGCCGGGTGGAGTATTCGTATTGGTAGATTTTCATGCCCCCACTAATCCGATATTTTGGCCTGGTGTGTCGTTATTTTTACTGTTGTTTGAAACGGAAACAGCTTGGCAATTGCTGAAAACAGATTTGCCTCGGTTGTTAATAGAAACTGGGTTTGATGTAGAACAGCCAACTTTATATGCAGGTGGTAGTTTACAAGTAATACAAGCAAAGAAATGAACACGGTTGAAGGTTAATATAGATGACACAAGAATTAAGTACGAATTGTCTTGAGAACATTGCACCCATTTAGAGCAATTAAGACATAAGCTAAAACAGGTTCTTGATTCTATTTCTGCCGAAGCGATCGCATCGATTTGTGGACGCCATGCAAAAAGGTGGTATTGTTGCCTCTGGCTCAACTAGCGAACTCAGTCAAGATATGATTCAACAGTTTTTAGCGGTTTAATTTTGGCAATTTCCACCTCAATTGTCTGTGAATCAATCAAGTCTGCTGCTTCTTGTAAAAGCTGATTCTGTTCTTGTTGAATAGCTGCTAAACGGCTAGAAATTTCTGCTAGTCGTTGTTGTTTATCTCGGTCTATTTCTGAAGTAGTCGCGGGTATTAAAGCTGGCAAGCTATCAGTTATTTTAGTATTTGTTAGCCGTTGAATAGTAAATCTACCAACTTTCGTCAAAGAGACAAAGCTAACTTTGATGAAAGTCAAAATTAATTTGAATGGCACTTGTAGTATTGACCAACTAGCCGTTTCAATTAAACGGACAATTGCTTTGATAATACTCCAAATTACAGCCAAGACAACAAGCAAAATTACTAAACTAATAATAGGATGATTAGTTGTCCAGCCTAATATTTGCACTAATCGAAATAATCCAGGGTGTTGTGTTAGCCAATCATTAACAGATGATGCAACTGCACCTTGAACTACTGTCGATGTGGTATTTTGAATTTGCTCGGCTGTTTGCCAACCATTTTCTAAGGTTGTCGTTACTCTATCAATTGCCCTATCAGTTGCTTGAGTTGCGGTTTGCTGCCAAGTCTCCCCAACTTGCTGTGCAGAATTAGTTAGAGAGCTAACGTTTTGATTAACAAAATCTCTCGCAGTTTGCCAGCGTTGTAAAACTTCTGGGGGTAAATTTATATTGATTGGAGGTGTCATGAGAGAGGATTGGGAATAAATAAAGCATTACAATACCAAAATTCTTTCGTGCCACTTGTGGGCTGGGTTTTAAACCTTTACTTTTGTTGATAACAAACTTTACCTAATTTGAAATCGAACTCGCAACCCATCTTGAGGACGATTTGAAGGAAAATATACTGTTTCTAAACTTTGATTGGGCAATATCTCCCAATAATAGCTGCGTAGAAGATGAGCAGCAATAATTTTCATTTCCATTTTGGCAAAGGCTATGCCGATACAAAGGCGCGACCCACCACCAAAACCAATTAAGCTAAAAGGATACTGTTTGTGTTCTTGACGCTGGGGATTGAAACGTTCAGGATCAAAACGTTCTGGTTCTGGGTAAATTTCCTCTAGCTTGTGAGTCATGAGAATTGAATATAACAATTGCCAACCAGCAAGAACATGAAAGCCATCAAATTCAAAGTCTTTAATTACACCACGAAACCCACCTCCAACAGGTTGATGCAATCTTTCAATCTCTAATAAAATCTGATCTAAATAGGGCATTTGTCCCAATTGTTCTAAATTTAAATTACTTTTACTTGCTAGTTGTAATTGTTCTTCTCTGGCGCGTTGCATTACTTCTGGATGACGGGCTAACTCTGCACACAACCAAGTTAGCATCGATGTAGTAGTTTCATGCCCAGCAAAGAGTAATAGTACAGCTTGGGCAATAAGTTCTTTTTCACTTAAACTATTACCTTCTTCATCTTTAGCTTGGATTAACAAACTTAGAGTATCTTTTGTGGGGTTTTGCTGGCGTTCTCTGACAACTTTTGTCAAATGTTCTAAGATTTTATTGCGAGCTGCTATGGCTTTGCCATATTGAGTAAATGGTAATGGCAGCGTATTAATAGCAAACAGCCCATTTGTGAGATTTGTAAATAACTGGCTAAGACGCACACATTCATCACCAGGACTAGTACCTAGTAAAAGTTGACTGGCAATATCAAACGTCAGTTGTTTAAACTCCTTGTGCCAGGTAAACTCCTGTTTGTTTTCCCATTTTTTCAAATAAGTACAAGTAATATCTTCCATTGTGGAGACATAGTTTGCTAATGCTGCCCCATGCAAGGCTGGCATCATCAAGCGGCGATTTTTGCGATGTTCTTCTCCATCTTGCAGAAACAGCGATTCTCCTAACAATATTTTGAAATTATTAGGCCATCCCTCACGCCAAGAAAAATAATCCATGTGGCTAGAAAGAACGAAATCAACTGCTTTTGGCCCTACCATCACCACGGTTGGTCTACCAATTAAATGAGTTTTAAAAATAGATCCGTACTTACGATAGCGCTTTTTGATAAAATCTCGGTCGAAAAGAAAAGCAAGTGTCTCACCTAATATAGGTATACCGAAGCTGCCAGGAGGAATTTGCTTAGTTTTCATATGTTCTTTTCATTACTTCATCAAAAAAATCGTTTCAACCTGCAATTATTAATATTATTTGAAAATTAGCAGCAATTGAGGTGCTATTAATGGCTAAGTCTGGGCTAATGGTGTCTTTGCAACGTGCTTATAAAATTGCGATCGCATCGCTCAAAACAGGTATTCCCACGGATGAGATAGTTGATATCTTAAAACAAAGAACCACTCGGCGTCGCTTTCTGTATGGGGGTTTGGGATTAGCAAGTGCATTGGCTACTGTTACCTGGCATCACGGACATAATTCTAAAGCTTTTGCCACAATTCCCAAAGTGCTGGTAGTAGGTGCGGGAATTGCTGGTTTGACTGCTGCCTATCGCTTACGTCAAGCTGGGGTTCCTGTAGACATTATCGAGGCCAGAAATCGCGTTGGTGGTCGGATGCGGAGTTTAGCTAATGCCGCAAATACTGGTGTGACTGTGGAAACAGGTGGAGAATTTATTGATACAGATCATCGGAAATTGCGATCGCTTGCTCAAGAACTGGGTTTAACAATAGTCGATCTACTCGCCACTGATCAAGATTTAGTGTCGGAAATCTGGTACTTCCAAGGACGCAAAATCCCCGAACTAGAAATTATTAATTACTTTATTCCTTTAGCACAGAAGATTGAGGATGATTTAGCTGCCATTGGAGACGGAGATGTCACTTATCGCTCTTACAATCAAGCCGCTTTCGCTTTAGATCATACCTCCATTGCAGAGTATGTAGAACAGGCACAAATTAATCCCATTCTGCAAGAAATGCTCAAGTTTGCTTACACTACCGAATATGGTCGAGAAGCAACTGAACAATCCTGTTTGAATCTATTATTTTTGATTGGTACTAACACCGATACATTCTCAGTCTACGGTGAAAGCGACGAACGTTACACCATTCGTGGTGGCAACGACCAAGTACCCCGTTTATTAGCGAATACCTTAGCAAATGCAATAGAAACCGAAACAGAATTAGAAGCTATATATATCCGTCCTGATGGTCGTTATCGAGTCAGTTTACGGTGTGGGTATAGAACCTTTGAGCGCAACTATGAAAGAATCTTGCTGACACTGCCTTTTAGCACCTTGCGTTTAGTAGCGCTCAATGTCAATTTACCAGCAATCAAACACAAAGCGATCGCCGAATTAGGATATGGCACAAATGCGAAATTAATTACAGCCTATCAACAACGATTGTGGCGCACTCAATATAATTCCACAGGATCAACATTTACTGATACAGGCTTTCAAAACACCTGGGAAGCCAGTCGCTACCAAAAAGGCACCAAAGGTTTAATTACTAACTTTACTGGTGGTCAACAAGGTTTATCTTTGGGCAACGGTTCAGCAGCATCTCAAGCCCAAACACTGCTACCACAACTAGATCAAATTTTTCCTGGAATTGCAAACTTACGCCAAGGTGAAGCCATTCGTGCTTATTGGCCTGGACAGCAATACACACGAGGCTCCTATGCTTGCTATTTAGTAGGACAATGGACAAGCATAGCCGGAGCTGAACAAAAGCGTGTAGGTAATCTATTTTTTGCTGGCGAACACTGTTCTCTGTCCTACCAAGGGTATATGGAAGGCGGTTGTCGAACAGGCGAAGTTGCAGCCCGAAGAATCCTCAAAGATTTGGGTTGGTCAGATAACGCTGCTTTACAGCAACAGCCAATTAAAGCTGATCAATTACACCACTATCGCAAAATTCCCAGGGCAAAACGTTTTTATGACGATTTGACCGAATAGACAATAGACCTCTTGCAAAAGTCGGATACTCGCCAGAAAATAAATTTTCTGGCTGATAACTCAAGTCGGTTTCAACCGACTAATAACAGTATTTTTAGTCCGTTTCAACGGACTTTTGCTATTAGGCAGAGACTTGAGTCTCTGACGGTTCAAGTATTTTTGCAAGAAGTCTAATGAATGTAGAGACGCGCTTTTGAAGCGTCTCTACAAGGGTTTCGGGTAACGCAGAATTAATTTCCCCAGATGTCTATTTTTCATTTGTCATTGGTTATTCTCCGCGTCTCCCCAGTCCCCACATCAAAACAAGTCCAGATCCGTTACAGCACCGACACTACTAGAGGAGACTAATTTGGCATATTTCGCCAATACTCCTTTGGTGTAACGCGGTGTGGGAGGTTGCCAGTTGGCACGACGATTCGCTAATTCTTCTTGAGAGATATTCAACTGCAACAAGCGGGCAGGGGCATCAATGGTAATACTATCGCCTTCTTCGACAAGAGCGATCGCCCCTCCAACTGCTGCTTCGGGTGCAACGTGACCAACTACCATGCCGTAAGTACCACCGGAAAATCTGCCGTCGGTAATTAACCCCACCGCATCACCCAACCCAGCACCAATAATTGCTGAGGTAGGGGCTAACATTTCTCGCATTCCAGGGCCACCTCTTGGCCCTTCGTAACGAATGACGATGATGTCGCCAGCTTGAATCTTACCCGCCAAAATCGCATCTAAACAAGATTCCTCTGACTCAAATACCCGCGCTGGGCCGGTAATTATCGGCTTTTTAACTCCGGTAATTTTAGCTACAGCACCCTCTGTAGCTAAATTACCTTTGAGGATGGCTAAGTGTCCTTGAGAATACATCGGGTTATGCCAAGGACGGATGACATCTTGATTGCTATCAGGCTCGTCTGGTATATCTGCTAGGATTTCTGCAACAGTTTGACCGCTGATTGTCAGGCAATCACCATGTAACAAATCATGCGCGAGTAGCATCTTCATGACTTGCGGAATACCACCAGCTTTGTGTAAATCAGTGGCTACATACCTACCGCTTGGTTTCAAATCGCACAACACTGGGACACGGGCGCGGATAGTTTCAAAGTCATCTAAAGTTAGCTTGATATTAGCAGCACGAGCGATCGCCAAAAAGTGTAACACGGCATTTGTCGAACCACCCACAGCCATAATCACCGAAATAGCATTCTCGATGGATTTGCGTGTGATAATTTGCCTGGGTAAGATTTGGTTGCGAATCGCTTCGACTAAAACAAATGCCGATTTTTCTGTACTGTCGGCCTTTTCGGCATCTTCCGCCGCCATGGTTGAGGAGTAAGGCAAACTCATTCCCAGCGCTTCAAAAGCAGAAGACATCGTGTTGGCTGTGAACATTCCTCCACAGGAACCCGCACCAGGACAAGCACGGCTTTCGACTTCTAATAATTCTTTTTCATCAATTTTCCCAGCACTGTATTGCCCAACAGCTTCAAAAGAACTTACCACAGTTAAGTCTCGGCCGTTGTAATGTCCGGGTTTAATTGTGCCACCGTAAACGAAGATAGCAGGAATATTCATGCGGGCGATCGCCAGCATTGCCCCTGGCATATTTTTATCACAACCACCAATCGCCAACACTCCATCCATGCTTTGCCCAGTACAGGCGGTTTCAATCGAGTCGGCAATCACCTCCCGTGAGACTAGGGAATATTTCATCCCTTCAGTTCCCATGGAAATTCCGTCACTGATAGTAATTGTGCCGAACACCTGCGGCATCGCCCCAGCATTTTTAATACCAACCTCTGCAACGAGCGCTAGTTGATTAATCCCCATATTACAGGGCGTAATCGTACTGTAGCCGTTGGCAATACCTACAATAGCTTTAGTGAAATCCTCATCTTTAAAACCAACAGCACGCAGCATGGCTCGATTAGGCGATCGTTGCACACCTTGGGTTATAGCTCGGCTTTTTAAATTCTCTGACATTTTTTTCTTACCTGCCATTATCGCAACTATTTGCGATCGTCTTCATCAATTTTCTCAAAAGACGAGACATAAGTAGTCGTGCAAAATAAATTATCTATTTAGGAAAGGGAACATAGCAAGCCTCAATGTTGCAATAAATTTTCTTGTGGGGCGGGTATCTTACCCGCCATGTATAGCGAGACGTTCATCTCACAAGAGTTTTTAATGCACTATTTTAATTTGTCAGCGATTAAAAACATACAAAAATGTGATTTACGACACATATAGTAAAATTACGTAGATTTTATGATCATTTACATCTTCAATACAGCATTCAGAGGGAGTGGTGATGTGGGAGTAGGGAGTAGGGAATCCACGCCTTAAGGCGTGGGATTGAAGTCAGGACGCATTGTGCCTCGTTGCAAGCAATCTCGGCACAAATCTTTTCCTAACAGTGGGCAATAACCCACAAAAGACAGTTTTTAATGTTTTTGTATCCCTACTCCCCACTCCCTACTCCCTACTCCCTGTTTTTGTAAGATATCTAACAACCTGCTATTTTAATTAATTATGACTAACAGGATACCTCAAAGTTTCTCAGTTGGTTAATCTCTTGGTAACTGAAAATATACCAATATTACGAGCGATGAAAATTCAAAATTTTTTCGATTTCTGCGTTGAGATTGAATTTTATCTCAAGATTGCTATCAGTTGCACACTTGTTCAACAGGTATTTTATTGGCTATTAAAGAATATTGAACTCAACTTGCTCGCGCAGGTGTTATTATACTGGCTCGTTGGTTCTATCTCATTTTATAGTATTGGTATTATCATCGAAAAACTAATTAAAAGCAACGACTTTTTAAAAGAAAAACTAATTGTCAGAGTTAAGCATGTAAAAAATCAACCATTTCCCTCATTTACTGTGCAGGGAATCATTACAGGAGAAATCAAAGCGTTCATATCAGCATTAGTTATTCTATATCTAGCACCGGAGGTTCACAGAGGAAATGGTTTACTCTTAAACCTGGGATGGTTTTTGATGAGAATAGTTGCTGCTGATTTCTGTTTTTACGTTGCTCATTGGCTCTTTCACACAAGATTTTTGCTGAAAATCCATCTGAAACATCATGAGTTTCGTGATTCATCAAGTTTTGTTGCTGGACATAAGAGTCTGATTGAATATATTATTGTTACCATTACTGATGTTTTGCCTATCTTCATATTTGGGTATGATATTACTCAACTCTGTGCATGGAGCATTATAGGTAATATTTATAATTTGGAAGGTCATAGTTCTTTATCAATATTACTTATTCCCTCAGATTTTCATGATCTTCATCACACTTGCTTTAAGGGAAACTATGGCATTCAAGGATTTTGGGACAGAGTATTTAACACACTAAATCCTCCTACCAAAAAGCGGGGAATTATGTTTCCTATGAGTTTGATTGAGTATAAAATCATCAAGTCGTCTAGTCGTGTCGATATAGCCAACTGATACCAAAGCTGAACCTTTTAACCTTTGGGAGTGATGTCTACTGGTTTTCTTGATGGCACTTAGGGATTGTGGGAAAAATTGGGGAGACTCAATTGATGACTCGTAAAAAAAGAGGGCTGGTTCGCAGGCATCTTGACCTTGTTAGCGATACGATATCTTCAGGCTTTGAGGATAGCGATCGCAAAGCTCGTCTCTACTATAATTGCAAATATCAACAAGCTTCATTTTATTTGTACACATAAATTCCCAAGATGATCAATGAGCAATCAACTACAAAACTACAATCCCAGCGGTGTCGGTGAAATTAATGGCAACCTTTTAGGTTTGCCGTTCGATTACGAGTCTGCCAACCTCATTGTTTTTGGCGTACCGTGGGAAGTCACCGTTTCCTATGGTGCAGGTACTGCTAAAGGGCCACAGCGAATTTTAGATGCTTCGACTCAACTAGATTTATTTGATTTCGATCATCCTGATGGGTGGAAACAAGGAATTTTTATGATGGAAATCTCTGGGGAGATTTTAGAAAAAAATCAATATTATCGTACACTGGCAGCAAAAATTATTACCCGATTAGCAGAAGGTAAATCACTCACACAACCACCAGATTTAACACCTGTTTTAAGAGAAATTAATCACGCTTGTGAACAAGTGAATGAATGGTTGTTTGAAAATTGCCAGCAAGCAATTAATCGTGGGAAGCGGGTTGCAGTTATTGGTGGTGATCACAGTTCACCTTTGGGTTATTTGCAAGCATTAGCAACTCGATATCCTAATTACGGAATTTTGCACATTGATGCACATGCAGATTTACGTGATGCTTATGAGGGATTTAAATTTTCCCATGCATCTATTATGTTTAATGCGATGAAGCTACCACAAATATCTAAATTAGTGCAGGTGGGCATACGTGATATTTGTCATGATGAAGTACAAATCATTAACCAATCTCACGATCGCATTATTGATTATTATGACCCAGTGATTAAACAAAAGCTATATTCTGGGACAACTTGGATAGAATTATGTCGAGAAATTATCAGCCATTTACCTGAATATGTTTATATTAGCTTTGATATCGATGGACTTGATCCCAAACTTTGTCAAAATACAGGTACACCCGTTCCTGGTGGACTCGAATTAGAGCAAGCTTTTTGTTTAATACGGGAATTGGTAAAAAGCGATCGCCAAATTATTGGTTTTGACCTTTGCGAAGTTGGTGATGCCGAATGGGATGGTAATGTTGGTGCGCGAATTGTTTATAAATTGGCAAATTTGATGGATTTATCTCAACATCATGGTGTGTCTGATATTCTGTAACTATAAAAGTAAGAAATTAGGGACGGGATTTTCTTAGTTTGGGGTTTTTAATACAGCACACTATTTAACCCACGATTCTTTATCAAGTGCAGTAGCTTAAGAGATGCTCCACTAGGCCGTTTTTGTCCTATTTCCCATTTTTGAACTGTTGAAGGACTTATATTCAAAATACGTGCAAAAACAGCTTGACTTACTTGAGATGATTCCCGTATTTCTTTAATTTGTAATGGTTCTAAAGGCTCAATAGGAGGTAAACATAGGTGTTCAAATTCGCGCAATGTAGTTTGATTCATTAGCCCAGCTTTGTGTAGGTCTTTTGCTGTTTCATGAACTGCTTCAAGAATCACTGATTTTTTCTGACGCATTACAAATCACCTCTATAAGCAGGAAAAAGATTTATTTCTACTCAAAGACGTATTGACAAAATTCACTTACTTTTAAATTGTGACTAATGGAGTTAAATAATTCGTAATTCGTAATTCGTAATGACGCGACGCTCCTGTGTCGCTCTAAGCGAAGCTATGCCGTAGGCTTTACGCTGACGCTCGATGACTCGCTCTAAGCGAAGCTATGCCGCAGGCTTTACGCTACGCTATCACTGACGCTCGTACCTCGCTAACGCTATCGCGGACTCGCTCTAAGCGAAGCTATGCCGCAGACTTTACGCTACGAAGCGCGTAATTAAGTTTTGTAATGGGGATTTGACCTCAACACAAAACTTGTCGGTTATGGAACCGGGGGACTTAAACCCACGGAACTTGTTAAACACACTTTTAGATGATTGTCGCCGTGCTGGAGAAACATTAGTTTTAGAAATTTAGAATCAAGATGAAATTGTTTCCATATTTTAATTTAATAGGGAATGGAGAATGGAGAATAAAAGAATTTTGGCGTTGCATAAATGCGGTATGAATTGAGATTTTTGTCCAAAACCAAAGGTTGATTCTTTGCGCCTTTGCGTGAGGCAAAAATCATCCCATTATTCAGCAAGGCCATAATTTTTAGTAGTACCCAGTACCCAATCCACAATCCCTTTGACATCATTTACACAAATTCTCTACAGCGCTGATGTTATTAGGTAATGCTGCTGTGAGAACTTCAGTACCATTTTCAGTAACTAAAACATCATCTTCAATGCGGATTCCTCGGACATCATGAAAATGAGATAATCGCTCCCAATTGACTAATTTTTGATATGTTGGATGCAGTTTAGCTTCATTTAAAATTGCTGGTACTTGATAAAAACCAGGCTCAATTGTCACTAACATCCCCGGACGCAAAGGACGATTTAAACGTAGGTAACTTAACCCAAAGCGATCGCTTCTTTGACGCCCCTCATCATACCCTGCTAAGTCTCCTAAATCTTCCATATCATGGACATCTAAACCGAGTAAATGTCCGATACCGTGAGGAAAAAACAATGCATGGGCATCCATTTCTACCAAATCTTCAGCATTCCCTTGGAGAATACCTAAATCTACTAAACCTTCTGCAATGATGTTGGTAGCCAATAGATGAACGTCTGCATATTCAACTCCAGGGTATATTTTGGCAATGCAAGCATCATGAGCTGCTAGCACAATATTATAAATATCTTTTTGAGTAGCAGAAAATTGACCAGAAACCGGCCAAGTACGAGTGATATCAGCCGCCCAACCCATTTCAGTTTCGCCACCAACATCTACAAGTAGTAAGTCACCTGGTTGTAAAGGGTGGTGGTAATGCTCGTTATGCAAAACTTCACCGTGAACAGTCACAACACTGTTATAGGCAGTGGTCATGTTATGGGCAATAAAAACTCCTTCCATTGCCGCCCGGACTTCTGCTTCGATTTTGGCTTTGGGTGTTGCTGCCATCCCAGCTTTGTGTGCTGCTACACTCACAGCAGCAGCTTTCTGCAATTGCACCAATGCATCTGCGTCATGAGTAAGGCGTAAGGAAATAATTGCTTTGGCTAACTCCAAGTCAATGCCTATCGGAGATTTTTGTGGCAGAACCCATCTATTTAGTAACTGTGACTGTTGTGTCCAAGTAGCAGCATCTTGAACAGCAACTGTAGCTGCATCTTCCAAGCAAGATTCTAACTCAGCCATTGGTTTAGCATCATCTGCCCCAATATGGGCAGCTATTTCGTGACGCTGAGGCATTTCTCCATACCAAAGGGCGCTATTGGGTTGGGGATCATCCATAAATAGCTCTAATTTGCCAGCGTCTAGGCGAATTGCCACATTTGGTAATGGTAGTCCAGCAAAATAGAGGAAGTGGCTGCTAGCGCGAAAGGGAAAAACATTGGCTGGAAAGTTACGTGGATTGCTGCTTCCTGACCAAAGAATAGCCGGAAAATCTATCAGGCTAGCTAGACGTTGCCGTCGCTGACGTAGAATATCAATCAGTGAACTAGAGGTATTGTTAATAACCATAAATGAAGACTCAAATTTAATTACTAGTCTTTATCGTCTTGTCCATCTTCTTCGTCATCTTCTTGATCATCGTCGTCTTGCCGATTAGGCTGTTGAACTGGTCGTTGTTGTTCCGTGGGTGCTAGTCTTTGTTTTTCTTTGTCCTCACCACCACAGCTGACTAATCCTAGAGAAATTAGCCCTAAATTAATTACAGCAAAGACGCCTCCGATAATTTTGATCCTCAAATTCTGATTTGAATTTAGCATTTGCTCAAACCTCTGGAGACAACACCACTAATTTATAAGGTACTGCGATCGCTTAGATTAATACCAATTCCTAATTAGAAATGATCGTTACTCCCTTCCTCTGTAATTCGTTAAAAAAAGGAAATTTATGGGACAAATCATTACTCAAGTTGATGCTTTTACCAATACGCAATTTGCAGGAAATCCTGCTTGTGTCTGTGTTTTGCCTGCTCCCCAAGATGATGATTGGATGCAAAACATAGCGCGAGAGATGAATTTATCGGAAACGGCTTTTCTGCTCAAACAAGATGATGGCTTTAATCTGCGGTGGTTTACGCCAGTGCTAGAAGTGCCGCTGTGTGGTCATGCAACTTTAGCCAGTGCCCATGTGCTATGGTCAGAGGGGCATTTATCGCCTGATCAAGCTGCGCGTTTTTATACCAAAAGTGGTTTACTCATTGCTAAACGTCTGGATGAGTGGATTGAGTTGGATTTTCCCGTCAATCGCTCACAAGTCGCGATCGCTCCTCCCCAATTTGACGCAGCTTTGGGTATACCATACATATCTATTGTGCAAAATTCTTTAGGCTACTTAATAGAGGTAGAGTCTGAAGAGTTAGTGCGACAAATCAAGCCAAATTTCCAATTACTCAAAACATTACCCGTTTCTGATTTTATCGTCACCAGCCTGACTCACCCTGATTCAAACTACGATTTCGTTTCTCGCTTCTTTGCCCCAAGTCAAGGTATAGATGAAGACCCAGTGACCGGCGCAGCTCATTGCTGCCTTGCTTACTTTTGGCGCGATCGCTTGGGCAAAGATGAGTTCTTAGCTTACCAAGCATCCAGTCGTGGTGGCGTCGTCAAGGTGCAATATCCTGGGGGCGATCGCGTTTTCCTCGGCGGCCAAGCAATCACTGTCTTACGCGGCGAGTTGATTTAAATGTTTCCCAGTTCTAGTTAACTAGTTCCGTGGGTTTAATTCCCCCGGTTCTATAACCTGTAAGTTTTGTGTTAGGGTCAGATCCCCATTACAAAACTTAATTACGTTAGCGAGTCCGCGAGCGTCATTACGAATTACGAATTATGAATTATCAATTATCATGTGACTGGCCAATTGAGCAGTTACCAGGATTGAGCCAGGAGGAACAATCTCAACTACAAAATTGTGGGATTACAACCACAACAGAACTAGTTCAACAAGGCAAGACTCTGCAAACACGAATAGCATTAGCCAATAAACTACAAGTCCATCTTCAGTATGTGAATAAATGGATAGCTTTGGCTGACTTAGCGAGTATTCCCAGCGTTGGGCCACAATATTGCGGTTTGTTACTACATGCAGGTATCGGTTCTGTAGCCCAATTAGCTCAAACACCTACCCACAGATTGCACAAACAAATTATGCGCTTACAAGTAGCCACAATGCAGCGACGAGATTTGTGTCCACCAATCGAGCAAGTTCAACAATGGAGTCAACAGGCGAGGGGAGTGAGGAGATGAGGGGGATGAGGGGGATGAGGGAGAAATTTTCTTTGCGTCCCCGCGTCCCCTTCCCCAGTCCCTAATCTTTCGCCAAAACACCATTAAGAAAGATATCAGCCAATCCTTCTGCCATGTGTTGCATTTCTTGGGGGGAGGCGTTGGGTTCCATGAGGGTGTTGTCAGAAAAACCTGCGATCGCAAACATTCCTAAAAAAACTTTGGCGACGAGGTTGGCATCCATCCGGCGATAGATTCCTTTATCCATTGCAGTTTGGAAGAATGCTTCAGCAACATCGGTCATTTTATTGATGACTTCTATTTGAATGCGATCGCGCAAATCTGGATGGAACTGCACTTCCATAAAGCACACCCGCATCATGTCAGCATTTTTCTGTAAATTCCACATCCGCCGACGCATCACTTGAGCTACAGCCTTATAGCTGCCCATTTCACTCAATTCTGTGAGCAAATCTGTCAAAATCTCCACCCAGCCACTAGTTGCTAGTTCAACCAAAATCGCTTTTTTGTTGGGAAAATGACGAAACAGGGTACCTTCAGCAACACCTGCTGCTTGTGCTAAGTCGCGGGTGGTAGTACCATCAAATCCTTGCGAGGCAAACAATTTTTGTGCTGCCTGTAGAATTCGGGTGCGCGTTTGAGCCTCTGAGGGCGGGGGAGAATTAAAAACTCGCATAACAGTTCTGGTGAAATCTCCGGAACACGACTTGTAGCATTATTGTCTAACGTCAGGTACAAAAAGCACAGAAAGCTTAAGCTTAATACAAGATTAATCCTCTGTTTGCCACTTTACCTATCTCTCAGGTAATGTAACTTTAAATTAATTTTCGCTTATGATCCAGCACAGTTATCTTCGACCAAAGTTGTATTGGTTAAATCAACTATCCCTCACACTACGTCGGCTATTTATTGCCTTGTTGGCTATGATCATGTTCTGGTGGGGATTACTACCAGAAATTGCTCTAGCTGAAACTCAAACATTACCCCCTCGCCAACAACCACTACAACCTGTCAAAACCCCCACCCAACCAGTTCAAACTTCGATACAACCTTATCTGGATCGGGTGATTAAGCAATTGACTGAGTTTCGTCTGGAAAATGGCATGAAGTTTATTGTTTTGGAACGACATGAAGCGCCAGTAGTTTCATTTCTTACCTACGCAGATGTCGGTGGTGTGGATGAACCAACTGGAAAAACTGGTGTAGCGCACTTTCTAGAGCATTTAGCTTTTAAAGGAACAACACGCATCGGTACAAAAGACTACAAAGCAGAGAAACCGTTACTGGAACGCTTGGAACAGTTGGATACCCAAATTCAAACAGCGAAAGCCGATGGTAAAAAAGATGAAGTTGCCCGGTTGCAAGCTGAGTTTAAGCAAGTAGAATCACAAGCAGCCGAGTTAGTTAAGCAAAACGAACTAGGGCAAATCGTCGAACAAGCAGGTGGCACAGGTTTAAATGCCAACACTTCTACCGAAGCAACTCGTTATTTTTACAGCTTTCCGGCGAACAAGTTGGAACTGTGGATGTCGTTGGAATCAGAGCGATTTTTAGAGCCTGTATTTCGCGAGTTTTACAAAGAAAAAGATGTGATTCTGGAGGAACGACGCCTGCGGGTAGAAAATTCGCCTATTGGCTTGATGGTAGAAAAGTTTCAAGATGCTGCTTATAAAGTCCATCCTTATCGACGCCCGGTGATTGGTTATGACGAAGATATCCGTAACTTGACGGTGGCAGATGTCCAGAAGTTTTTTGATGACTACTACGTACCAAGTAATTTAACGATCGCCATTGTTGGAGATGTTAACCCAAGTGAAGTTAAAAAACTGGCGCAAGTTTACTTTGGACGTTATCGGGCAAAACCCAAAGCCCAGTTTAAAATCGCAGCGGAACCCCAGCAAAAGCAAATCAGGGAGGTAAGTGTACAGTTCCCTTCTCAACCTTTGTATTTGGAAGGTTATCATCGCCCAGCAGTTACCCATCCAGATAATGCGGTTTATGAGATTATTGGCAGTTTGCTAAGTAATGGACGCACATCGCGGCTATATAAGTCTTTGGTGGAGAAGCAACGCTTGGCGTTGAATGCTCAAGGTTTTAGTGGATTTCCTGGAGATAAGTATCCAAATTTGATGCTTTTCTTTGCTTTAACAGCTCCTGGGCGTACAGTTGATGAGTTGGCAGTGGCTTTACGTCAGGAAATAGACTCTTTGAAGAATACACCTGTTTCTGCGACTGAGTTGCAACGAGTGAAAACTCAAGCACGGGCGGGTTTGTTACGCACTCTCAATTCCAATATGGGGATGGCACAACAGTTGCTGGAATATGAAGTGAAAACGGGTTCTTGGCGGAATTTGTTTAAGCAGTTGGATGAAATTGCAGCGGTGACGGTTGGTGATATTCAACGGGTGGCAAAGGCAACGTTTACGCCAGAAAATCGCACTATTGGTAAGTTGTTGTCAAAAGAAAAATGAACCGCACCAGACGCAAAGGAACAGAGACATGCAGAGATATCAGGTGAAGGATAGAAGGCGAATGAAGTTCAAAATTAAAGATGGGAAGAGGTTGGTTTATGCTTTGGTAGTTGCTTTTGCCTTTTTAGCGTTTACTTTTAATTTTTCTTGGGCAGCAGCAGCAGCGGCTAAGCATTATACGGAGTTGCAGTTAGCGCCTTTGCCTGAGATTAAAGTACCTAAGTATGAGCGGTTTGTTTTACAAAATGGTTTGGTTGTCTATTTGATGGAGGATCATGAACTGCCGTTGGTGAATGGTACAGCTATTATTCGTACAGGAAGCCGTTGGGAACCATTAGAGAAAGTCGGGTTAGCCGATTTGGTGGGTACAGTACTGCGGACTGGAGGTACTAACAAGCATTCACCTGATGAGTTGAACCAGATGCTGGAACAACGAGCAGCAGCGGTAGAAACTAGTATTAGCGAGGCTGCTGGGAATGCAAGTTTTCAAGCACTCAGCGAAGATGTAGAAACGGTGTTTGGGCTATTTGCTGAGGTGCTGCGAGAACCTGCGTTTGCTCAAGAAAAGCTAGATTTGGCTAAGACTCAGGAAAGGGGTAGTATTGCCCGTCGCAATGATAGCCCAGATGAGATTGCAGGTAGGGAATTTCGCAAGTTGATTTATGGCAAGGATAGCCCCTATGCTCGGACTACGGAGTATACTACCTTGGATCAGGTTTCTCGTGAAGATTTGCTGAAGTTTTATCAGCAATATTTTCATCCCAATAATATAATTTTGGGGATTGTGGGTGATTTTGATCCGAAAAAAATGCGATCGCTCATTCAAGCCAAGTTTGGTAATTGGCAACCTAACCCCAAAATCGCTAAGTCTCCGTTACCAGAGGTATCACCAGCTAATACTGGTGGAGTCTTTTTTGTAAATCAGCCACAACTGACTCAGAGCAATATTTTAATTGGGCATTTGGGAGGAAGATTCGATAATCCCGATTATGCCGCCCTAGATGTGTTAAATGGAGTATTAAATGGCTTTGGTGGACGCTTGTTTAATGAAGTGCGATCGCGTCAAGGTTTAGCTTATTCTGTATATGGCGTTTGGAGTCCCCGCTACGATTACCCAGGCATATTCATCGCTGGTGGACAAACACGTTCTGATGCTACTGTACAATTTGTCAAAGCGTTACAAGCCGAAATCAAGCGCATCCAAAACCAAAAAGTAACAGCCCGAGAACTAACTTTTGCCAAAGAGTCTACACTCAACTCTTTTGTATTCAACTTTCAAGACCCCAGTCAAACTTTAACGCGGTTAATGCGATATGAATATTTCGGCTACCCAGCTGACTTTCTGTTTCGCTATCAAAAAGCTGTAGCCGCCACCACAGCAGCCGACGTACAACGAGTAGCAAAACAATACCTCAAACCAGAAAAACTTGTCACACTAGTAGTCGGAAATCAAACCACAATTCAACCACCTTTAACACAACTAGCGACACAAATAACACCAATAGATGTGACAATTCCAACCCCACAACCACAAGCAAAGAATTAATCCAAATAGGGAGTGGGGAGCTGACAGGTGTAGGTTTTTAATATTTTGCGTTTTGATTGACGCAAGACGGGGAGACGCACAGAAAGATTTCGGAACGGAAAAATAGGCTTTTTCGGATTGAATGTGAAAAACCTACACTTGTGAGGAAGTGGGAGTAGGGATATACCAGGGTGTTGGCTTCGACTTCGCTCAGCCAACACCGTGTCCTGAGCAAAGTCGAAGGGCACAATCGCGATTGGTACAATATTGATTCTAAAAAATTATTGACTCAGAGCTAATCTGGTTAAAAGTAATACCTGAAAGCAGTAATACCCCTTGATTTAATCCACAATTAAGTTCAAAGCGTACACCAGCTTGGGTATCCGAAATTCTCCCTTGAGCAAACATTTTCTCTAACCAATTATCACTATTAGCATAACCCCAATTCTGAAATACAATTTTATCGATACCAACCTGAAAATCTCGAATTACATCATATTCACCTTTAAGCAAGCTGTCTTGACGGTTAAAAACAAACTTGTCATAACCATCGCCACCACATAAAATATCACTACCACGACCACCATTTAGGAGGTCATCATCCCAACCACCATAAAGCTTATCATTACCCCTAGATCCATATAACGCATCATCGCCTTTACCACCTTCTTGAATATCATCACCTTTGTACCCATATAACCTGTCATTTCCCAGGCTGCCATAAATTTTATCTGCCCGATTAGTTCCCTTGAGGCGATCGCTCCAAATCGTTCCATAGATAACGTCTTCACCCAAGTTACCGATTAAAGTATCTCCTTGAAATTCAACGGCACTAGTATTAATTTCTATGACAGTTATATTAGTATTGCGTTTAAACTTCTGGCGATAAGTACCAGTGGCTTTAGCTGTCAGTGAGTCCTCTTGATTATTACCATCAATATCAGCAGTTTGTTGGCTACTAGTAATAGTGACGTTACGACTACTTCCAATCTGAAAATTACCAATCTGCTTAGAAGAAATTAAATTACCTTGGATACCAAAATAATCTAATACTTTAGGTTTATTGATATCTGTAGTGTCTAACACCACAAAAGTTGCTTTTGACGTTGCTCTGTTATATTCAGTTTTGTAGTTTTCAATTTCTTTAGCTGTGAGATTTAAATCTGCTTCAAAATTGAACGAGAAGTTTTGTTTAGCGCCAACATCAAAACTCGCAACTACTTTGATTTGATTGTTAGCACTGCCCTCAAAAGGCCCTTCTAAACCAATGCCAGAACTATTAGTAAATAGCGAAGAGAAAGTTGGGTCAGCTTGAAAAATAGCTCCGGCGTCAATCACAGCAGCAGCAACGCCATCTTTGGTTAACGTTTCTACTTGAGCGCTAGTCAATGCTCCCGAAGGAGTTTGATTATAGTTGGAGAAAGAAGCAACACCTTCAGCTTCAGCAAAGTTAGGATTGGGATTAGGAAGTGGATCTAAAATTGGTTGGAGAAATAGAGTCTGCGACAGCATAAAATTCTCCTTTTATCCTGTTATGTATTTTATCTACGAAATATATACAGCAGGGAACAGGAAACAGGGTTAAAAGTCTTTTATTATATGACTCTGTTCTTAAAACTTGTACCTCATTTACCTGCAATCTGCTATATCAGTATTACAAATTACAACACTAGCCAATCAGATCAACGCCTACCACAATACCTATCAGATCACGACCGCTAGGAAGTTGAGCAAAAATCAATGTATCAAGTTCACTAAAAGCAGATGTAATTCCAAATCTATAAGTCCCAGTTGGGTTCAACTGTAACTCATCAATACCTATTTCAAAGTCAAAAATAATCGCATAGTCATCGGAACCAGCGGCAGTATAAAAAGAACCTTCTTCATCCCCAAGCACAAATATATCTTTCTTACCATCGGGGGAAAAACTCGTGATAGTGCCAGTTTTGTCAACCGCACCACCACCCACCAATGAATCGATCTCAAAGGTTCCTGTACCACCACCAAACCCATTGAGAATGTCGCTACCAGCACCCCCAACAAGATAATCCTCAAAGAATCCTTCAGGAGCATCAGGAGATCCATTAGAACCTCCATTCAGTTCATCATCACCACTGCCACCAAACAATACGTCACTACCATCACTTCCATAGAGTTTGTCCTTGCCAGCTTCACCAAAAAGCAAGTCATCTCCAATACTGCCGAACAGAGCATCATTGTCGAGGCCTCCATAAAGGATGTCATTGCCAAGACCCCCATTGAGCTGATCGTTGCCACTACCCCCATAAAGGTTATCATCGCCAAGGCTGCCGCTTAAGTTATCATTACCGCTACCCCCATAAAGGGTGTCGTCGCCAAGGTTGCCGAACAAAAAATCATTGCCACCCCGCCCATTCAGTATGGAATTGCCTCCATTACCTGCAAAAATTTTGTCGTTACCACCTCCACCAGTTAAAATGTCACTACCACCAATTCCATAAATACTGTAACGATTAAGATTAGTATCTCCACCAGGCACACTTAATACATCATTGCGACTAGTTCCTCGTAAGGTAGGCATACTTTTTCTCTCCTCAATTTGAACGTTTATTTTCTAGCCAAATGGCTAAAACCAAGATTTTTGGTGAAAGTTTTATACTATGAGGGTTATGGATTATTTTCTGCCGAAAGCGATAAAAGAGGTAACTTTGCTAACAGGACGATGTTTACTTTTATTGCAAAATAGCTTTCTTGAAATTGCACTTGGAAAAAATTAGGTTTTATCTACAAAATATCCCCACCGAATATAGGGACGTCATTTTGTTGGTATTGAATAAGAATGGTGTCAGCTTTGC
Organism: Desmonostoc vinosum; assembly: GCF_059505385.1. Lineage (NCBI taxonomy): Bacteria > Bacillati > Cyanobacteriota > Cyanophyceae > Nostocales > Nostocaceae > Desmonostoc > Desmonostoc vinosum. The sequence continues at coordinate 16,307 of NZ_JCACKM010000244.1, read as the reverse complement.
CATCATGCGTTGAATCAAAGCCTGCAAATACCAAATCTTTTTGATTGATTATATTTGCTACGATGTCAATCTTATAATCTCTAGACGCACTGAAATCAGCTATGAAATTAGCATTATTCCCTTTAGTCTCTTGGAGATTATTGTTACCAGCAGTACCAATCAAAATGTCGCGGTCTGCTGTCCTTAAAAGGGCGTTGTTCCCAAAAAAATCAGTTTCCTGACTGGAGCTTGTATCTATAAATGCGGGAGCGTCGCCGTCAATGCTGATTAAAAACGTAATGGAGGAATCATTGGCTGTTACAGTAGTTTTATTCGATGTCGCTCCGATTATAAAAACTTCTTCTTTTTTGCTAATTTTCCGGCCTGTAGGGGAAGTAGCTATTACATTTATACTACTGCCAGCACCAGTTGTATTGGTGTAGGACAGACCTCTGACAGAAACACTGCTACTGGAAACTCTGGCTTTAAAGGTACTCATTACACTCTCTCTTTACCCTGCTTGAGTGGTAATATCAGCCTTACAACTCCTCTAATCTTGAAGCGTCAACTTTGGTACTTATAATTAGAGACTAAACTGTGAAAGTGTTACCATTATTGACTTGATATCAGGATTGAATACTATCGCACTAGTGCAACTGAATTTTACGGCGTTGCTGAATCAAAGTACGAAAATCTCGCGATTAATGAAGAGATATTCGTGATTAATGGAAGCATAAGCCTTGCAACCATCTCACGAACTATGTTAGTGTATGTTTGCATAAATTTAGAAAACTGCTGAAAACTATATTGGAGTTATAGTTTTCAGCAATTTTTGAACATCCAATAGTAGGTTGAGTAGAGTATTGAATAACCCAACAAAATAATTGCCCCTAAGTGTTGGTTTTCTTGCTCACTCTAGCCTGCTTTGGTTTTTAAGCTTCATATCAAGCCAATTCAGTTTTATCAGCTAGCCACTTCTGCTATCTGCTAACGGAAATAGCGTTAACGAAAGTTTCAGAACGGCCGCGTTCGGTTTGTACACCACCAATAACACTAGTGAAGGTTCCTCTGCCGCTAGTAGCATCGGAGCTAACAACTAATTCAGCTGTATATCCTCTTAAGCCACCCAAGTTAGTAGTAACTGTCTTAGTGTATGTTTCGTCAACAACGGCTCTAACTCTCTTGTCTGAAGTAAAGGTGTTCCTGATTGTAGTACCACGACCACCAAAGATTTCTTCAGAGGTATTTTCCAAGTAGCTTAGATCAGAAATAATCATCATCTTTCTCCCGAATGTGTAAGTTGTTTGGGATTTTTGCCTTAACCAATTTGTGTTTGTTGGTTACACATTTACTATATGTCTGCTTTGATAAAAAGTCAATAGCTTTTGCAGAAAAATACTAAAAAAATGATTAGTACTTTTGATTTTATTAAGCAAGTATTTAACAAAAATAAAGGATAAAAACGCATAAAAAAATAAAGCAGCGAAAGTAAATTTTCGTTGTCTGACATGAGTTACAGTGATTAATTTTTATGTTTTAATCATGCCAAAAATATTTTTTGTAAATGGGAGGAATTAAAGGTTTTAAAGCTTGGTGTTGTGAGTAACAGATTTAAGATTGTTCTAGTAATTGATGCGGCGATCGCAAACTATTCTCTGAGTTTATTTGCAGATAAATTTCCACCGCTTGGACTTGTTGCCTTAACCAGTCAGAAAATGATTCTGTAATAATTTTTTGCCGCAATTTTTCATCTAGTTGGGGTTGAATAACTTCTTCCACCCAAATTAAATGCACTCCCTTGGAAGTCGTAATTGGCTTGAGAACTTCTGGTGGTGCAGCAGCAAAGATAGCTGCTGCAATCTCAGGACGAAAATCTTTGCGGTATTGGAATCCCTGATATCCATAAGTGCGGCGGAGTTCTGGTTCTGAGATATATAGACGGGCGACTTGTGGAAAGCTGATTTCACCTTCTTTTAGGGCATAAAAAAGCTCTAAAGCTAAGTCTCGTGCATCAAAGAGAACTTCGTAGGTGACAGCAGCAACATAATCTAGTTGGTGTTCATAAAAGAACTTTTCAACTTGATCTGAAAATAATTGATTTGCTAACTTCTTGAACAAAACATTGTTGTAGGTTAATTCTTCAAACTCATTCACAGATAGGTGATGTTTTTCTAACCATGTCCAAGTATCTTTGGCTTTTACAAGCCCTTCTGCAAACCTTAAATCATCTCCTGCTTGCTGTAGTTCTTCTGGTATGACTGTAATTCCCAGATTTTGAGCTGTTTCAGCAATAATGCTTTGGGATGCTATTGTATTGACTACATCAGGTATTTGGCAGGAAAGTTTAAGGCTGTGAATAATATCGGAACTAGAAATTATCAAGCTCTGGGGCATAATACGATACCTCCAATATATTGAGGGAGTAGGGAGTGGGGAGTGGGGAGTGGGGGAAGAAAGTTTTTGTTTTATTTGTAGGATTTATGAGGGAGTGACGGAAGAATCAAACCGTAAGTCCTGATTTGTATTACGCAGCATTTTGACTAAAGTTCTAAACCGCCTTTTTGCATTTTTTGAAATGGATCTAAGATGAAGTCAATTACTCGACGGCGACGGGTAATTACTTCTGCTGTAGCTGTTTGGCCAGAACTTAATTGAATATGTTGCTTACCACTCTGGAGATAAGGTTTATCGAGGGTGATTTCTAACTCAAAGTTTTCGATACTACCTTGGGGTGTTTGCTGCACCTTCGTATCGGGTGAAATCCAATTTACCTGTCCTGGCATAACCCCGTATTCTTGGAAAGGATAAGCATCGAACTTGATTTTTACTGGCATTCCTACTTTCAAAAAGCCGCTTTGCTGGCTGGGCATATTAGCTTTGAGGACAAAACCAGCATCTTTAGGGGCAATCTGAGCAATCCTTTGGCCTGGGTGTAGTACTACTCCGGGTTTAGAGGCTGGGAACTCAAAAATCATCCCGTCAATGGGCGATCGCACCACTTTTTGCGCTAACTGAAACTTTAAGGATGCAATCTGGCTTGTGGTTTGAACGATTTGCGATCGCAGTCCAGTAATTTGTGTCTCTAGGTTGTTGAGTTGTTCTTGACTTTTGAGCGCAGCTAGTTTTCCGGCTTGCACCACGCTTTCATAGTTGCTCTGTTGTTCTTGGAGTTGGAGTTTTGCTTGGTTGATATCAGACTCGAGCTGATTGATTGTTGCTTGGTAACGATTTGTTTCTTCGCTTAAGCGCAATTGGGCTTGTTTGATGTCAGACTGTGCTTTTTGATAAAGTCTTTTACTCTCCTGTTGTTCTTTTTTGAGTTCGTCAACTTGAGTTGCAGAAACTGCACCATCACTCACAAGTTGGCTAAAGCGTTTGACTTGTCTTGAATCTATACCCAAACGAGTTTGGGCTGTCTTTTGATCGTCTTGAGTAGCGTTAATCTGCTGCTGCGCCTGACTAACTAGCGCCTGTTTTTCTAATTTTTGTAGGTTGTAGTTACTCTGTTTAGCCTTAAAATTCTGCTGTGCCTGGTTAAGTTGGGCAACTTTTTCTAATTCTTGAGATTTGTTTTGTTGCTCTTGGACATTGATTGTTAACTGTAATTGGTTTTTGAGTAATTCTAGCTGCGTCTGCTGAGTGAGTAACCCAAATAGCTGAGCTTGAGCTTGTTGCAGTTCTGCTTGCTGCATATCAGATTCTAGTTCCAGTAGAATTTGCCCTGCTTTAACGGTGTCTCCTTCTTTGACTCTGACAGCAGTAACCCTACCTCCAAATAAATTATCTAATTTTTGTGTTGCTCCTTTAGGTTCTATGCGGCCTCTGGCGCTGCCTGTTTCATCCACATTGGCAAACATCGACCAAGGTAGGACAATCACAGCAAAACCCAGCATGACGTACAGTACAGAACGTGTCCAAAGTTTGGGCAGGGCATCTAGTAGTTCTTCAGTTCCGTAAAACCAATCTTCAGTTTCTGCTTGATGAGCAGTTTCAACAGATTCACCAGGTTCGATGTAAATTTGGTCATCCTGTTCTGCTTGTTGATCAGCAAGAGCAGAGGATGAATTATGAGGGTGTGGCATAATTCGTAATTCGTAATGACGCTCGAGGACTCGCTAACGCTGCGCTAACGTAATTCGTAATTCGGAACTTCTACTGAGCGGAGTCGTACCCTACGGGATCTTGCGACAGGAGAAGTATGGGGAATGGGGAGTGGGTGGGAAAGATTTTATTTCTCACTTAGCACTCAGCACTCAGCACTTTGCTATAACTGACATCCAGTTGTTGTTGATTTAAGTAGAAGTAATGACCTTTTTTGGCGATTAATTCTTCGTGAGTACCGCTTTCGACTAAAACACCGTGATCTAAGACTAGGATTAAGTCTGCATGACGCACGGTAGAAAGGCGATGAGCAATCACTAAGCTTGTCCGTCCTTTGAGAATTGTTTTTAAATTGTTTTGAATTATGTGTTCTGATTCGGCGTCGAGATTACTGGTGGCTTCATCGAAAATTAATAAGCGGGGATTCCCTAGCAAAGCACGGGCTATTGCTAAGCGTTGGCGTTGTCCACCGGAGAGCATTCCGCCACCTTCACCTATTTGGGTTTCGTAACCCATGGGTAACTGTTGAATAAATTCGTCTGCTCCCGCTAGATGTGCTGCTTCTGTAATTTCCTCTAAGGAAGCGTGGGGATGAGCAATGCCGATATTTTCTTTGACTGTTCCGCCAAACAAGAAGTTATCTTGATCAACGACACCAATCTGCGTCCGTAGCGATCGCAAAGCAATACTCTTAAGATCATGACCGTCAATTAAGACTTTGCCATCTGTGGGGGGATATAAACCTAAAATTAACTTGCTCAGGGTTGTTTTCCCTGAACCGCTACGCCCAACAACGGCGATCATTTGCTCTGGTAGAATCTCAAAGCTGATATTTTCGAGGATATTCACATCGCTTTCTGGGTGATAGCGGAAAGTCACGTTATCAAAGCGGATATGAGCGCGGAGTGTAGATAAAGGTTTGCGAGAACAGGTGAGTAGGTCTTCTTCTGGCTTTGCTTCCAAGACATCGTTTAGTCGTTCTACGGAAATAAAGATTTCCTGCAACTGGTTCCAAACTCCTGCCAATCGCTTGAAGGGACTGATAACGTTTCCCATCAGCATATTGAAAGCTATCAACTGTCCAATGGTGAGTTCTTGATTAATCACCAGCCATGCCCCATACCACAACAACCCCGCAGACATCAAGGTATCGATGCTAGCGCTGATTACTTGCAAACGAATGCCAATTACCTGTGCATTAAAACCTTTTTTGACTAAAGTGTGGAGTAATTCTTCCCAATGCCAGCGTACTGTCTGCTCAATCGCCATTGAGCGCACAGAACGAATCCCTGTCAGAGATTGAATTAGATAGCTGTTCTCCTCGGCTCCAGCATTAAAAATCTCTCTGGACATGCGACGCAAAATGTTTGTACTTGCCAATGCCAAGATGAAAAATGGCGGCACAATCAACAGCACCAACAATGTCATGCTCTTGTTATACCAGAACATCACTGCCAGATAGATAACTATTGTTAATAAATCCAGGATGATCGATAGAGTTTCCCCTGTGAGAAAACGCTGTATTTTCTCATTTTCTTCGATTCGCGAAACAATATCGCCAACGTAACGAGACTCAAAGAAAGATAAGGGTAATCGAAACGTGTGTTTGATAAAACCTACCAAAAGTGCAACACTGACACGGTTCGCTGTATGCGCTAGCAAATATTGCCGCACGGCGTTCATGACAATGCTAAACAATCCAAAAATTATTAATCCTAAACTGACGGCGGTTAGAGTAATGGTACTGCCCTGTACAATCACTCTGTCTAGTAGTAGTTGGGTAAAGATTGGCGTAATTAATCCGAATACTTGGAGTAACAAAGATGCTAGAAATACCTCTAGCAGCACTCTCCAATGGGGTTTAACTAAATCAAAGAATCGCCACAAGGAGCTATTTGCTACTTCGGTATCTTGGAGTGCTGCGGTGGGTTGCAATAGCAATGCATAACCAGTCCAGCCATCGTTGAATTCCGCGCGAGTCAGGTTGCGTTGTCCGATCGCGGGATCGCAGATAATCACCCGTTTTTTGGTAATCTCATAAACAACAATGTAATGTTTGCCTTGCCAATGAGCGATCGCAGGTAAAGCTTGCTCTGCTAATTTATCTAAGCTGGCTTTCACGGGACGGCTAATAAAACCGAGAGTTTCGGCCGCTACTGCCAAAGCAGGCAAGGATGCACCGCTATGATTGACGTTGGTTAACTCTCGCACTTTATTGGCGCTGAAATGCTTACCCCAATGACGGCCGATCATTACCAAACAAGCTGCGCCACAGTCGGAGGCGCTATGTTGAGCAAAGAAAGGATAGCTTTTGGTTAGGCGTTCCCATAAATGCCCAACTGCAACCTTGGGTGTGGGAAAATAGGGGTCGCTTTTTGGCTGCGGTTGTGACTGGAAATCTCGCTGTGGAAAGGGTATGACATTCCTAGCGGAAATCCGTTCTGAGGATGTCTGCGGCTTTGGCGATATCCCCACAAGCATCTGTTCATCGTCTACTAATTCCCCTAACTGTGGACAATGTTGCAGTGCAGTTTCCCAATCCGCATTTCTGAGAACATATAGGGTGGTGGGTAGCGTTGCTTGCCAGCTGGCTTGTTTTTCTGGTTCTAAAGCCAAAATGTTTCCTGGTGTCAAGATATAACCATCACAATGCTCTAGTTGACCTTTGTACAACAACCACAATTTGGCATCTGGAGGTAATGAAGCACTCACAGAACCTATTGCTAGTTGATGCCTCTCAAATAGAGACAGAGCGCCGAGCATTCCCTGGAGCGGCTTTTGACAACAGAGCAGCACATCTGTCATCTCAGCACGAGCAAAAAGGCGATCGCAAATTATCGGATATTTACACATCACCTCTTGTAAAGCTTTCTCCTCGAAAAAGCCCAGCTTTAAATTCACAGCAGATCTAGCGGCGTAAGGTTGAAACTCCTGTTTTCCAAATAAAGTCATCTCGCCAAACGACCCCCCAGTCGTCAGCGTCGTGATTAAATTCTCAGAACTATCCAGCAGTCTGACTTTTCCCGCCAAAATCAGATAAATTCCCGCCTTTGCCTCCGTTGTTTGCCAGAACTGCCTTGCTACAGTTGGTTCCAAGATTTCCACCGCTGCCAAACATCCGTCAAGTTCCTGATGCGAAAGTTTCTCGCCCAAAACTTGATTAAGTTGCTGTTCTAACTGTTGCCGTGAAAACACAGTTTCCTCCTGCAAGTTTCACATCACCGAATCAATGCTGAGTGTTAACGTTGCATATTAGCGTCTTCCCCTGGGAGCCACCCCCGTTGTAGCAAGTGGTGTGGTTTCCCCCATGAGCGACTGGCGTTGAAAACCCTCCTTTACTCACTGGACTCACCGCGTCGCTCAAAACGCGAAATTTCAAAAACCTACCCATAAAAGTTCCCTACTCCCCACTCCCCATTTAAAGATGACACTCAAGAGTTTTTACTGAGTAAGCAAACCTATTCGTTACACAGCTATTGGTGTAACAATTGCTGATTATCAGGTAAATTAACTTAAAAAAACCCAATATCTGACAAATCTGGATTTTTCGACAATATTTACTTGTATATCTAATATCAAGCTACTTACTTGCTTTTGTAGCTGAAAAGGTGTTGAAAACTTGTTCTTTCGCGTGCTGTTGTAATTCTCGAAAGCCTTGTATTGACTGTAATAGTGTGGCATAATACAACCCAGTTGCCTTCCAATGTAAAACGTGGACGAACTTGTCCTTTGCAGCTGTCAAAAGCCTGGCAGCTAATTCAGCAGCTGCAAAATTAATTAGTCCTGCAAACGCTAATTAACCATTTACATGATGTGCAACTAAATACCGGGTTCTCTTCCCTAGTGCTTTGCGAGTCTAGGGAAGTTGTCCCGGATTTATAAGAAATTTTTATTGTGTTGTGGTCTGCTTTCGATAGCCGCTAAGCCTAAAGCAGAAAAACACTTAAAAAATCTAAAGCACACCATATGATAATTTGTGGTTTTGCGAATCTCACGAAATCTTGAATCTTAATTAAAACTTTGCTGAGTAACAAAAATAATAGTGCTTGATTATTTGGAAAAACTCGGATACCGGATCAACCTTGAGTAAAGTTTTTCAAGGCATTTGCACGTAGTAGGTGGGAAACATGGCTATAAAATTAGTCCCCAGATATATGCTCTGCATCAGAGATTTACCTCCAATCTCAGCAACATTATTTACTGACACAGCCGAACCTGACTCTAAAACCTAAATCAAACAGGAAACTCTACACTAATGGGTTAAGTTTCAAAGACCTGCCTAGACTTGACCGTAACCAGTATCTGTGCTTGTACTAAACGAGAGTTACAAGGGAAGATAGTCACGATAGGGATTTTTGAAGTCTACTAGCAACTCTTATTTTTTAACCATGTGCTAATAGCACTGTTATTTAATTAGCAGATTCTTCTCTGTTTAGTCAACATACTTTTAAAGTAAAGCAACATTTCAACCGGATTTTAGCTTAATTTTGGCTGATTTAAGCCGGAATATGAGCTTTTTTATGAAATTTTTGATGAGGGTAATACTTAATAAATTCAAAAACTACTATTAAGTAGCTTTAACTTATACTAAGAAAAGAGTAAAAGGTGGACATAAAAAATACATTTTATGCATCTATCTGAAGTAATAGATTTACTTACTTGATCATGTATCCATCTGAAGTAATAAGTTTAAGTATTATCTTACACAATTATGTGATTTGAGAATTCAAAAAAATCGGTGGTAATCCTGTTATTTCAAGGGTTAGGAGGAATAATTGCCTGCCTCCAAATTCATTAGGTATTAGTCTTAGTTAATTAATACTGGTAACTAAATAACTCAAAATCTCGCGGTTATCAAAACATCGATTTGCTTATTTTTATCAAAAGCGGTGGGATAAGTAAAATTACTACTTCTACCCAAGAGCGATCGCTCTTAAACTACTACAGCAATAAAATTTGATTTGCAGATACAATTTACCAGAGCAAATAAAAGTATCCACTTCCATTGTCAATTCCCACCTAACTAACAAGTAAGACAAAAAACTTCCAATACTCTAAAATATTCAGTTTCCCAGACCAAATTACTTTAATTGTGTCCTTGAAGTTAACCTAAAAGCCTTGATTTTATCAAATAAAACTCCAAAATAGAAGAGAGATATTTTGGATTTGAAGTTTCATCTGATCCAAAGTTATTTATTTAAGCTCACTGACTTTTGAGAGGTGAAAAATGGCTAGGGTAATAATCTCCAATTTGGTTGTTATTAGAGAAGAAAATCTGCTCACTGAACTAGAATCTTGGGAAATGAGGTCGATACAAGGTGGTAATACAGTAGAAGAAGGTACTGTAGAGAATGGCACAAGAAGAAGACGAAGACGACGGAGAAGCTCACTGACAATCGATTCAACCAATCTATCAGCCACTTTAGATGATATCAGCGTTATTCTCGCTGATATTGCCGGTCAATTGGATGAATCACTTCAAAGTTTGGGTTAAGAAACACATTCTTGAGCAGATTTTTGGAATTGAATTTTCCTTATAATCGTGTATTCTAAGTTTAATTAACATTAGAATACACGATTTTTAATGGTAAATATTAATGTCAGAATCTGAGTAAATTCATGAAATTATCTGCGTGGTACGCGTTCGCGAAGCATCTCACGCAGAAGCGCAGCGCGAGCGCGATAGGTGGGGAGTGGGGAGTAAAGACCGCAGTAGCTTTCTTGCTCCCCTGCCTTTCAACGCGCAAATTAAATGTTTAACAGCTTATCTATTAACCTACCCCTGTTAGAGAGAAAAACAAGTGTATTCCACATAATTCACATCTCTATTATGTGAAAGAATCTCAGTTTACAAATAAAACTATAAAAGACACAAGTCATTTATTTATGTCTTTTTCAGCCAATTTATAGCCTTGACTTTCTAAATTGTTCTGAATAAAAATTGCATTAACGGTTAAGCAAAACACAGCTTAATCGATTGCAAAAAAACTTGATTTTAAGCTACTCTTTCAGGAGTTAATCATGGCAAATATCACTCTTTCTGAACTTCACGTTGGTTCTCAATTGTTTCAAGATTCTGAAAGCTTTCTGAATGAATTGAACGATGTAGATGGAATCTCTGGTGGTGGTTCTGGTTTCAGTGATTTCTGGGGATTTGACAAGTTAATTGAAGGCTATGTCAATGTATATGCTATTGGCCATGTAACCTACTTAGCTAAATCCTTTAGTTCAAACGGTGGTTACGATTACTAATAGCTTTGTAGTTAACTACTAAGCTATATAGCTCTCCTGGGTTTACAAAATAAAAGCAACAATCTTTGTGATTAACAAGAGATTTTTGAATTACTAAGTACCCAGGATAGCAACCCCAATTAAATGATTTGTAATAAGCATTTTAGGAGTTAATCATGGCAAATATCACTCTTTCTGAGCTTCATGTTGGTTCTCAATTGTTCCAAGATTCCGAAAGCTTCCTCAATGATTTGAGCGATGTAGATGGAATCTCTGGTGGTAATTATGGCGTTAGCAATTTTTACGGATTTGACAAAATCATCGAAGGCTATGTCAACGTATACGCCATCGGTCATGTAACCTACTTAGCTAAATCCTTTAGCTCAAATGATGGTTACGGCTACTAATAATAGCTTTGTAATTAACTACTGAGCTAGATGGCTTTCCTGGGCCATAAAAATCAAAGTAATCTCTGTGATAAATATGAGATTTTTAGATTACTAAACGCCCAGGATAGCCAACAAAATTAAAAAATTTGTAATAAGCATTTTAGGAGTTAATCATGGCAAATATCACTCTTTCTGAGCTTCATGTTGGTTCTCAATTGTTCCAAGATTCCGAAAGCTTCCTCAATGATTTGAGCGATGTAGATGGAATCTCTGGTGGTAATTATGGCGTTAGCAATTTTTACGGATTTGACAAAATCATCGAAGGCTATGTCAACGTATACGCCATCGGTCATGTAACCTACTTAGCTAAATCCTTTAGCTCAAATGATGGTTACGGCTACTAATAATAGCTTTGTAATTAACTACTGAGCTAGATGGCTTTCCTGGGCCATAAAAATCAAAGTAATCTCTGTGATAAATATGAGATTTTTAGATTATTCAACCCCCAGGATAGCTACTAATTAAACTAAACAATTTGTAATAAACATTGTAGGAGTTAGTCATGGCAAATATCACTCTTTCTGAGCTTCACGTTGGTTCTCAATTGTTCCAAGATTCTGAAAGCTTTCTCAATGACTTAAGTGATGTAGACGCTATTTCCGGTGGTAGTTATGGCTTTAGCGACATGTCTGGATTTGACAAGCTAATTGAAGGATATGTCAATATATACGCTATTGGACATATTGCTTACTTAGCTAAGTCATTCAGCAGCCATTCTGAAGCTTAGTTTTGTAGTAGATTACTGAGCTACATAAGTTTATTGAGATAGATCGCGCTTTAACATTAACAAAGTTGTCTTTTTAACCAAGTTATTAATTAACGCTAACTCGCCTACATTGTGATTGACTAGCTTGTAGTGAATTGCTGAGCCAAATTAAGATACTAATTGCTTAATTTGGCTCCTACTTAGCCATTGTCTAAGATATAAATAAAATGGCAACTATCATATTTTATGAATTGCAAGCTGCTGATGCAGAAAATTTTATCAACGACTTGACCGATAGGGATTCGACATCTGTATATGGTGGTCAAGACTATGTGCTTGAGCAAAATATTGAGTTTCTAATGATGATTACTAGGGCTGCGATCGCACTGCTTGCAATCTATGCTATTACGCAAATAGCTAAGTCATTCACTAGTCGTTAACTTTGAACTTTATTTAAAGCCATGCCACCATTTGTATTAAGTTCTCAAAACGTTTTTGATTACCTAATTGCCCAAGGTTTGTGTACTCAAGAAGAAAAATCATCAAGCCAAATAGAGTTAAAACCTGCTAAAAACTTTAATTTATTACTGAATTTACCGAATAATCGGAAACTCTTGGTTAAACAAGAGCGTTATAATCGTGAAGGTAAAACCGCTGGCGAATTTTTGCAAGAATGGCGAGTTCACGACTTACTCCACAGATTTACAAAATTGAGTCCAATTCGTCATTATTTCTCAGAAGCAGTGAATTTTGATAATGATCATTCAATCATTGTTTTCAATTATCTCAATGATTATCGTGACTTAACAGATTTCTACATTAAAGAGACTTTTTTTCCTCATGAAATTGCCACGGCAATTGGAATTACTCTATCATCAATTCATCGCCTAACTATTGACTGTCAAGACTATCAAAATTTCTTTCAAAATGCTGAGAATGGTTTTGAGCAACAGACTCCTAACTTAGCTCGGAGTCTAGAGAGAATCACTCCAGCAATTTTTGGTGCTGTTCCTAGCGATGGTTTGAAATTCTTTACTTTATATCAACGTTATGACAGCTTAGGAAAAGCGATCGCAGATTTAAACAATATTTTTACACCCTGTTGTTTAACCCATAATGACCTCAAGCTGAACAATATTCTTTTATCCTTGAGTTGGGAAGCAGCAATTTACGAGGACTACCCTTTAGAAGAAAGCATCATTCGATTTATTGATTGGGAACGCTGTGCATGGGGAGATCCAGCTAACGATTTAGGAACAGTAATTGCCAGCTATTTGCAAATATGGTTGAATAGCATGATTACCAGCAAATCGATGGCAATTGAGCAATCTTTACGTTTAGCGACAACTCCTTTGCAACTGCTCCAACCTTCGATGACAGCACTAGTTAATGCTTACTTGATTAACTTCCCAGAAATCTTAGAGCAACGTCCCGATTTCTTGCAGCGAGTGATGCAATTTTGCGGCTTAGCTTTAATTAGAGCTATTCAAGCAACACTCCAGCATGAAAAAACTTTTGGGAATGCCGGGATTTGTATGCTGCAAGTTGCTAAGAGTTTGCTTTGCCGTCCGGAAGAGTCAATTTTATCGATTTTTGGTGTTGAAATCTCAGATCTCATGCCTGCAACCTTGTCTCTCGCGTAGAGGGATGAGGGGGCAGGGGAGAAATAATCATTCTCCATGGGTTTCGACTTTACTCAACCCACTGTTTATTCCCTACTCTCAATTTACCGTGGGTTTCAACTTCGCTCAACCCACTCTCCACCTTTCAAGGGTAGGTTTTTCATATTCAGTCTGAAAAAGCCTATTTTTCCGTTCCGAAATCTTTCTCCGCGTCCCCGCGTCTCCCCGTCTCCGCGTCAACCAAAACGCGAAATCTAAAAAACCTACCCATAAGAGCCACTCTCCACTCCCTACTCCCTACTCCCCACTCAACACATATGCAACTATTAAATTTGCCAGAAAACCAACTGTTAGAACTTTCAGAGTCATTGCAGACATTGCTGCAAGATATTGTTAACCAGGTTCAGATAGAATCTCACTATTCTATTAAACATCCAGACTACAAAGCTTTAGAATTGCCAGAGTCAGCAATTTCTCGCTTTCAGCAATTGCCTTTAGAAAATCAAAATAGATATTTGAGTATACAATTACGTAGTTTTCTTTATGGCATTTACTACAATGGCTCTTTGAAAAGTGCCCTTGCACCTGATGCGGATGTAACGAATTTAGCACTTAATCAAAATTTAGAAAACAATACATTGTTAGGTGTTGATGTAGGATTTTACAATCGCTTGCATGATAGCAACAGAGGTGAAGGTTACTGGAGTGACGCTTGGCTAGTTGTCAGAGAAGAAACAGATGGTACTTTGGCAGTACTTAGGAATGGTTTAACATTACATATAGAACGCGATCACCATTTGCAACCACAACATCAAGCTGCTACTGTTGGTAACACAGTAGCAATCAAAATGCCCAAGAATATTGTGCAAAATGGGTTTTATATGGCTGTAGGGAATGCTGGTGCTTCTCAATCTCATGAGAACATGGTGCGCGTCTACTTTAATTTAACTCCAGAAGGCGCAGTTGCCATGATGAGCAGCTTGACCGAACAACTCAACGCTCTCTCAATTCGTTTCTCGTTTAAAGCTCTATACAACCCTTCAGATTATGAGCGTTATGACTCAGCGGTGTTTTACTTTAACAAAATTAATTATCAAATTGTTCATTCTGTATTAGAGAGATTATATATAGAACATCAATCCTATTTTTCTGAAGAAGTACCTTTGTTTACCAAATTAATTGCACCAGGCTTAGCAATTGCTGAAGAACCAGACCACAAATTTGGTGAACAAGAAAGTTTTGGCACAAACCGCTGTCAAGTTATTGCTAATGGTTTAATTGAAGCGTGGCTAAATGGTAACGACACTCCAGATGGTAGAATGGTATCAATTTTAAACCACTTCTCCTTACACAATATTGAGTTACAGCGTCCTTATCTCAACGCCAACTCAGAAGATATCTATACTTCATTGAAGTTATAAAAATTATCGAATAAGGGAACGCTTAACAAGTTTGTCACCAAGAAAAAAGGGGTGTAAATTTACTTTACACCCTATTCCTTTACTTTTATACCCAAAAAACAGAAGCTTTTGTAATTTTTTGAAGGTAATTATATGACTCAAGATTTCTTCGAGCCAAACGAAGCAATAAATAAGATATATAATTTAAAAAACGAAGAATTAGCACAAATTATCCAAGCCATTCTCGCTGGTAAATACTCGTGGGCTTGTGTTTTAATCCTTTATTTTACTGGGTATAATCCTCTAGAATATATACCTTATCGCACCTTCGTTCGCTTAATAAAAAACAACCCTCTACCTGAAAAAAATAACCTTCCTCAAACTACTAATCAAAATTTAGAATTGTTGGAACTAGACTCAACCTGGATGGAACTAGGTAATAGTAAACATGATGTTAATTAAATTCTTGAGAATTGGGAATTGGTAATTGTCATTTGTCATTAATCATTGATTTATTCTCCGCGTCCCCAGTCCCCAGTCCCCAGTCCCCAGTCCCCAGTCCCCATTCTCACCCTCGCTTGAGTGCCAAAGTTAGTCCATCGGCTATGGGGACAAGGGAGAGGGCGACGCGTTCGTCGTGGTGTAATTTGTTATTAATAGCGCGAATAGCTTGAGTACTTTCATCTTGAATTTGTGAGTCGGCAACTTGTCCAGACCACAACACATTATCAATAGCAATCAATCCACCAGGACGTACTAGTTGCAGACATCTCTCGTAATATCCATCATAATTTTCTTTATCCGCATCGATAAAAGCAAAATCAAATGTCTGTGCTTGTCCACTTGCCAACAGCTCATCTAAAGTTTCCAAAGCTGGAGCTAAGCGTAGGTCAATTTTATCAGCAACCCCTGCTTTGTGCCAATAGCGTCGAGCGATCGCAGTATATTCCTCACTCACATCAAGCGCGATTATTTTCCCGTCAGCAGGCAGTGCTAAGGCTATGCAAAGTGAACTATAACCTGTAAATACGCCAACTTCTAAGGTTTTCTTCGCGCCAATTAGCTCTACTAATAAAGCCATAAATTGCCCTTGTTCTGGTGAAATCTGCATTCCACCTCTGGGATGGTTAGCAGTTTCTTGGCGCAACTGCAAAAGCATCTCCGGTTCTCGCAACGAAGCAGATAAAAGGTAATTGTAAAGTTGGTTATCAAGATTAGTGGTTTGTTTCGGCATGGTAGATGAGAAAATGTAAGGCATCTACCGTTATACTATCGCTGGAGAGTCAGATATCAGGAATAACATGGTGCGGTGGGTTTTGACAGCGATTTTGCTAGTATTATTGACAGCTTGTGGTAGTGCTGGATTGTTACCGAATAACCAGTTAGTCAAAAAAGCGATCGCACTTGAGCTATCGCAAACCCAGCAGCAACTCAGCCAGCAACTAGATTTAGATTTCCGAGGATTTGAAATCAAACGGCTATCAATTGAGCAAGAACAACCGCTGAATATTGATAGTTTACCAGCTTTCCGTGTCCGGGGAACCTACGACTTGATTATCAAACTACCAAAAAGACGCTTGACGCAACCCCAAAAACCCTTTGAAGTTTACCTGCAAATTCAGCAAGAAGGCAAAACTTGGCGATTACTACTACCAGATAAGGCTAGTAAAAATACTCAACCAGTTTGGCGTAGTTATTTGATTCAGTGAGGGACTGGGGACGCGGGGACGCGGGGACGCGGGGACGCGGAGAATAATTAATAACAAATGACAATTCCCCAGTCCCCAGTCCCCAGTCCCCAGTCCCCAGTCCCCAGTCC
>NZ_JCACKM010000243.1:0-6845 GCF_059505385.1 Desmonostoc vinosum | reverse complement strand
ATCCCCAATCCCCAGTCCCCAGTCCCCAATCCCCAGTCCCCAGTCCCCAATCCCCAATCCCCAGTCCCCCCATTCCCTCAACGACACACAAAGCGGTATATTCTTGTAAGGCAGCATCGGAAGTAAGCAGTGCCAAAAATCATCGCTATTCTCAACGGTAAAGGGGGAGTCGGCAAAACGACTACCGCAGTAAATCTCGCTGCAAACTTTGCTAGTAATAAAAAGGTGATCTTGATTGACGCAGATATTCAAGGATCTGCTAGTTGGTGGTGTGGACGCAATCAGCAAGGAATGGGATTTGATCTATCTCAAGAAAACGATCCAAAACTTTTGGGTGATTTACAAAAGATATCAGGTTACGATTTAGTAGTAGTAGATACACCTCCTGCGTTACACTCGGAAGCACTAGCGGCTGTAGTTGCGATCGCGGATTATCTAGTTTTGCCAACTCCCCCAGCAGCAATGGATTTAGCTATTCTTGTTGAGACAGTGAAAGAAGCTGTCAATCCTGTGGGAACTCCCCATCGAGTTCTATTAACTAAAGTTGATACACGGAGTTTGGGGGAAGCGCTAGAAGCTAAAAACACTCTCACGCGGCTAGGAATTCCGGTTTTTAGTACTCTTATCCGTGCTTATAAAGCTCATGAACGAGCAGCACTTGAGGGTGTAGCAATTACTCAATGGCGAGGAAAAAATGCACGGGAGGCGGAGTTAGACTACTGTCGTGTAGCTGATGAATTACAGCGTGATTGGAGGAAAAAATAATGGTTAGAAAACGTCTCTCCGACTTGCTACAAGAAGAAGCGGAAAAATTTACACCCTCTGAGGGTGATTCAGTAATTGAAGTTGTAGCAGAG
This sequence comes from Desmonostoc vinosum, assembly GCF_059505385.1. Lineage (NCBI taxonomy): Bacteria > Bacillati > Cyanobacteriota > Cyanophyceae > Nostocales > Nostocaceae > Desmonostoc > Desmonostoc vinosum. The sequence goes on along the minus strand of NZ_JCACKM010000243.1, from coordinate 5,988 downwards.
GAAGTTATGCAAGAGAATGCTTCAGCAGATGAAGATTCCACACCAGTAGCTGAACAAACTCCAGCTAAGCGCACAAATCCTACTAAGGCTGATTTAGAAGTAATTATCAAAGAGCTAAAAGAAACTCTAGAAAAAAAAGACCAAAATGCAGCTGATCTTCAGCAAAAAATTGCTAATTTACAATCAAGCTTATCGGAGCAAGAAGCATCAGTCGAAAAGCTAACAAAAGAACTGCATGAAACTAAAAAAACTGCATTGCAACTTGCAGAATCTAATTCTCAACTCATAGAAGAGATCAATGTTTTAAAACAACCAAAGGAAAGTTTAAAACCAAAGGAAAGCTTAAAACCAAAGGAAAGCTTAAAACCAGTACATTACAGAAAATCTTACCGACTACCAGATGATCTGCCTCAAAGTCAGCCAGATGAGCAAGCTGATAGTTCTAATCAAATGTGGTTACTTGACTAGGGTAAGTACCCAAGGATAAGATACTGTATCGCTATTGTACCTCTTGCATAAATATTTTTTTGCCTCACGCAAAGGCGCAAAGAAGGACTTTTGCAAGAAATCTATTGAGATTAGTATGTTTGAAGGGCGTAGTATAGGGGATGAATTAAGTTTTAGATTATAAAGTTTGACAAAATAATTATGGTGACGTGGCTATCTTTCTCAATCATTGGCCGTTTTTAGCCCTTGTTCAAATTCGTCAATGGCTTGGATTGAATCTGAAATTACAATGCATTGCTCTAGCAGAGAAATATCCAATTTTGGCAATATCTCACTTGCTACTATTTGCTCATACCCATAAGTATCAGGGTAAATGGTGGCTTGCTCTTTGTGTTCATTGTCCCGTAGGTGTCAATTCTCGCGTTGATTTTGAGATAAACTTGAGTTACTTGCTTGACTTTATAGCTCATGTCTTACTACTAAAATCTAAAATATATTTAGCAGTGATTTCTGGCTGTTCTAAATGAGGCAGATGACCGCAATCTTGAATCCAGATTAGAGTACTTTGGGGAATCGCTCTATGAAATCTTGTGGCATCTTTAATACCCAAAATCTTATCAGAATCACCCCATAAAATCAGTGTTGGTTGGACAATTTCGGCTAACTTCTTAAATCTAAATGCTTTGTAACCACCACTCTTAGTAAAAGCAATTAAAGCTTGATGCCAGCTAGGCATCTGTAAATGTAATGCACCACAACATAGGGCATCAACAGAAACAAGAGTGGGATTTTTATATCCTATGCGAGAAACGCGATCGCGTACTTGAGGATTACGCAAAAACTCAGTTGCTAAATAATCCAACGGCGGAAACATCAATCTACTCAACGGCGAACCCCCCACCAAACCTGCACTATCAATTAACACCAACTTCTCTACCACCTCTGGATAAGAAAGCGCAAAATCAATCACCGTCGCACCTCCCATCGAAGCACCCACCAAAATTACTGGTTGGTTAATCAAGCTTTTCCAGAAATAATAAAGATGAGTCTTAATTGCACTCGGACTATAAGCAATACCAGCAAGTCTATCTGTAAATCCAAAACCCAACAAATCTACTGCCCAAGTCTGATGATTTCTCGCAAGCACGGGCAAAAGTCGCCTAAATTCCAATACAGAACTGTCAAAACCATGAATCAATAAAATAGGCGTTCCACCACTCCCCAAACGCACATAGGTTGTGGTAATTAATTGATGAGATAAAGGAGTAGCGATCGCATGACTTTGAATACTCCGAGCCAGAGCGATCGACGCAGGCTCTGTTAATTGCTCAACAGCCGTAGGAAGAAAATTAGGAAACATAAATATCAGTCTACCTTAATTCTCAATTACACAAACAAACACGCGCCTCCAAACAAACCTACATCCAAGAAAATTTTCCCAAACGTCATAATTGGGACTAAACCCTCGTACAATTGATATCACTTATTTTCATTGATCTAGGAGCTAATGCCATGCCAATGGCGGTTGGCGTAATTGAAACTTTGGGTTTTCCCGGTGTCTTAGCCGCAGCAGATGCAATGGTGAAATCTGCCGCAGTCACAATTGTGTATTATGGTCAAGCTGAAAGCGCTCGTTTACTAGTCGCCGTTAGGGGACAAGTCGCAGAAGTAACAAGAGCCGTCGAAGCAGGAATAGAAGCTGGAGAGCAAGTCAAGACTGGTACAGTAATTACTCACTACATAGTTCCTAATCCCCCGGAAAATGTAGAAAGCATTTTGCCAATCCACTTTACCGAAAAATCCGAACCGTTCCGTATCTTCTAAGCAATTTTGCTATCAAAATCTGTAACGAAGCTTCGTACAATTAATTAGTCGCGCACTTACGTTTATTCATAAAGGAGATTACTAATGTCATCTATACAGGCAGTTGGAGCGCTTGAAACTAAAGGTTTCCCTGCTGTACTAGCAGCAGCAGATGCAATGGTAAAAGCTGGCCGAGTTACCCTTGTTGGTTATATCAGAGTTGGTAGCGCTCGTTTTACAGTTAATATTCGTGGCGATGTTTCCGAAGTCAAAGCAGCCATGGCTGCTGGTGTTGAAGCCGCAGAAAACGTTTATGGTGGTACTTTAGAATCTTGGGTAATTATTCCTCGTCCCCATGAAAATGTGGAAGCTGTTCTGCCAATTGCTTATACAGATGCAGTACAACAGTATCGAGACTCCGTAGAGAACCCTATTGTTAGATCATCAAACGGACGTTAGAAACTCCAAATTTTGTAGTAAATTGTTTCAGCTAAAATAATACAAAAAATTGTAGGTTGGAGAGCCACTCACGTGCGGGGGTTCCCCCCGCCCTTGTGAAGTGGCGTTTGAGGAACGTAGACGCCCATCCTACAAGAGTTCTTTTTAATGCAACATTTAAGGCTAAACACGCCAGTACTAATTTTGTCCATTGGATTTGTGGTTAACAAGGCGAAAACAGCGCAACTACGAACCTTTTTAGTTTTTATCTATTGAGAAAATTACAATTTATTAATATAAATTAATGTAAATGTAAATAATTTATATTGAAATTTGGCGTCTTGATGTCTAACTCTTACGATAAATAAAATGCTGTCAATGATAAATGTATTAGCACATTACAAGGAAAATCAACATACCATTTGTTAAAATGTCAAAAAACTTATAGTATATGAGTTTTTGAATTTGCAAACAGACTGGGTATTGGGTATGAGGAATTGGGAAGATTATGTATTTTCCTAGTTCCAAATCTCTAATCTCCAGCCACAAAACGGCATTATCCAAAATTGATGAGGAGACAACTGCCCTATAAAGGGCGATCGCATGATGAAATGGTCTGTCATCCAAAAGCTGAAAGCAATATTTATTTTAGCATTGGCAGTTGTATCAACTAATGCTGTAGTCTCTTATAGCAATACTATCAAGCTGATTAATAATCAACAAAAAGTAACATACTCCCACCAAGTTATTACTCAACTTGAAAGTATACTTTTCTCGCTCAAAGATGCTGAAACTGCACAGCGCAGCTACTTAATTACCACCAATGCAGATGATTTAGAAACTTATCTAAGGGCCCGTCAACAGACTAATAGTAATCTCCAAATTCTGAGAAAATTAACTGCGGCTAACCAGCAAAAGCAGCAATGGGTTTTTCTGCTAGAAGAGAAAATTAATCGCAGATTTAACATCCTAGAAAAAGAAGCTGCTGTTAGTCAAAACCAGGGATTGCCAGCAGTTAGAGAGCTAATCTTATCCGAGAGAGAAAAAGGAATTAGTCAAGATATACAAAAGTTAATTAACGACTCTTTAAGTGCAGAACAAAGTCTGTTACAGCAATGGATACAGCAGTCGCAAATCAGTTCTCGCAAAACAATGGCAATATTTTTTATTGCTGCTGTTGTCGATTTAGTGCTAATAGCACTACTTTATAGTTTGCTGTGGCATTACATTAAGCGACTTCAACAGACAGAGTTGGCACTGCGCCAAAACGAAAATCGCCTGCGAGCTATGATTGATGCAGAACCAGAATGCATCAAGTTAATTGCTAGGGATGGGACTCTTTTAGAAATTAATGCCAGTGGACTGGCAATATTAGAAGTAGATAATGCAGATGTATTAATTGGTCAACCAGTTGATTTAGCGATCGCGCCAGAATATAAAGCAGCATTTGCAGCTTTGCATAAAAGTGTTTGCCAAGGCGATAAAGGGACTCTAGAATTTGAAATCGTCGGCTTGAAAGGAACCCGCCGTTGGATGGAAACCCATGCTGTACCACTACGTAACGAATCGGATGGCACATTCCTCCATTTATCGGTGACACGAGATATTACCCCGCATAAGCAAGCCGAACAGAAAATTCGCGAACAAGCCACATTAATCGATGTCGCAACTGATGCAATTGTAGTACGTAATATTCACAATCAAGTTTTATTTTGGAATAAAGGCGCAGAACGCTTGTATGGTTGGAAAATTGAAGAGGTTTTAGGTAAAAATATCCTCCAGCTTCTGTATGAAGAAATTTCTCCACAGCTAAAAGATGCTTACTTAGACACCATCAACATAGGCGAGTGGCGCGGTGAGTTGCATCAACTGACAAAAGATGGTAAAGAGATTATTGTTGAAAGTCGATGGACGCTAGTAAAACATCATAACGGTCAACCAAAGTATATTCTCAGTGTAAATACTGAAATTACTCAGAAGAAGCAACTAGAGGCTCAACTTTTGCGATCGCAGCGTTTAGAAAGTATTGGCACTCTTGCTAGCGGTATCGCCCATGACCTCAATAATGTACTGTCACCAATTTTAATGTCAGTACAGCTGTTGCAGATGAAAGTCCACGATCAAAAGAGTCAGCAGTTGCTGAAAACCTTAGAAAATAACGTCAAACGCGGGGCGAATTTGCTCAAGCAAGTCTTATCCTTTGTTCGTGGCATCGAAGGTAAGCGGACAATGATCCAAATTCAGCCTCTCTTGCAAGAAATTGAGCAAATCATCAAGCAAACATTTCCCAAATCAATTACTTGTCAGACAAACATACCAGAAAATCTGTGGTACGTATGTGGCAATACCACCCAAATACATCAAGTGCTGATGAACTTGGTAGTCAACGCTCGTGATGCCATGCCCAATGGCGGTATCTTGAGAATTGCGGCAGAAAATTTCATCATCGATGAACACTATACCCAAATAAACATAGATGCCCAAATGGGTTCTTATATTGCGATCATGGTGACAGATACAGGTATGGGTATGTCACTGGAAACTCAAGAGCGGATTTTTGAACCTTTCTTCAGTACTAAAGAGATAGGCAAAGGTACGGGATTGGGGCTTTCTACGGCGTTAGGCATTATTAAAAATCATGGTGGTTTCGTCAATGTTTACAGTCAGGTAGACAGAGGTACTCAATTTACAGTCTACTTGCCTGCTTCAGCATATAAAGACACGCGATCGCTTTCCCAAGAACTAGAACCACTGACAGGAAATGGTGAATTAATTTTGGTAGTAGATGATGAAGCAGTCATCAGGGAAATTACTAAATTATCCCTAGAAACATATAATTACCAAGTATTAACTGCTAGTGACGGAGTAGAAGCCATAGCAATTTATACTCAATATCAGCAAGAAATTAGCGTAGTATTGCTGGATATGATGATGCCATCAATGAGTGGTGCGATCGCCATCCGCAAGTTAAAAAAAATCAATCCCGACATTACAATTATTGCCACTAGCGGACTGTTATCTCATCAAAACATTACCGAAGTTGCTGGGATGGGCGTCAGCGCCTTTTTATCTAAACCCTGCACAGCGAAAGAGTTATTGCAAGCGATTAGTGCTGTGAAATGGGGAGTGGGGAGTAGGGAGTAGGGAGTGGGGAGTGGGGAGTAGGGAGTGGGGAGATGAGGGAGATGTGGGGACGCTGAGAATAACCAATGACAAATGACAATTCCCAATTCCCCACTCCCCACCTCTTATGGGTAGGTTTTTTAGATTTCGCGTTTTGGTTGACGCAAAGACGGGGAG
>NZ_JCACKM010000242.1:0-6876 GCF_059505385.1 Desmonostoc vinosum | reverse complement strand
GTTCTTTTATGGACTCTTCAGAAATCCCCGTGTCTTCAGACCGGGGAAGCTTAACCATCCCAATTACTCCTCTCTCATCGTAAATCCAGTCATTTCATCAGTTGGTTCATCAAGCATTTCGGGTACTAAAGCTGGGTTGCCTCTGTGTTCTTCTGGCGATTGTTCTCGGATAACATCGTCCATTTTTGGTGGATGTTTGATTTTATCTAGTACCTCTGGGCTTAATTGTGATGCATCGCCTTCTGGATTCATCTGTTCGGCTTGACTTGGAACTGTTTTCTTATCCACCATAACCATTTCCCTAAACTTAATACGCCCAGCTTAAATTCTCACGCCGCAAGGTACACACTATCTTGGGGCTTAAATTGTGGTGTGGGGAATGGGGAACTTGGGGCCCCCACTCTCGGAGAAAGTGGGGATTAGGGGGAATGGGGAATAGATAACAAATGACCAATGACTAAAAGCTAATAACATAAAAAACGTAAATATTCGGTATCTTACGTTTCACTTTGTTAAATAGGAAATTAAGCAGTGTTACCAAAGAAGCCTTCTGCTACTGAGCAAACTCAACGCTGGACATTTTCTCAAATTTTTGGACTGGTAAGGCGTAATCCTCTGATGATTTCGCGGTGGGTTATCCGCTGGGCTGCTGTGGGGACTGTTTGTGGTCTATTCGCTAGTTTGTATAGGTATGTTTTAGAGCAGATAATCCACGGCTTGCACAAGTTTGAGGGTTTAAGTCTGTTATTGGTGATGCCACTGAGCGGTTTAATAGTTGGGCTTGTGATTCATTTTCTAGGCAATCCTGGTGAAATTGCTGTGATAGTTGATAATATTCATTTTCGCGGCGGACGCTTGGATGCTCGCAAAAACCCCTCAATGATTCTCGCTTCTTTAGTGAGCATATCGGCGGGTGGTAGTGCTGGGCCGGAAGCACCACTAGTACAAGTTACAGGTTCTTTTGGTACTTGGGTTGGCGATCGCTTGCGACTTCAAGGCGAAGACCTCAGATCTATGAGTTTAGCAGCGATGGCTGCTGGCTTCACGGCTTTGTTTGGCGCACCTCTGGGTGGGGCGATGTTTGCCCTGGAAATTCTACACCATCAGCATATCGTGGAATACTATGAGGCTTTGATGCCAGCTATTGTTTCGAGTTGTGCTAGTTATTTAGTGTTTGCCACAATTACACGCTTGGGAATTGCCCCGACTTGGCATTTCCCCCAGTATCGCCTAGAGAATATCGATGATTTTGCTTTTGCTATCTTGTTTGGGATTATAGGTGCAGTGGCAGGATGGATTTTTATTGGTATTTTTCGCAGTTGCGATCGTCTTTTCGCTCGAATTCCCAGCCCCATTTATATTCATACAACACTAGCAGGGCTTGTGTTGGGAGGTTTAGCAGTTCTATTACCTCTAACTCGTTATTTTGGACATGAGGAATTAGAATCGGTGATTAATACTGACTTTTCTGCTGTTTTCTTGTTAACTCTGGCTTTGGGTAAAATGGCTGCTATTAGCGTTACCGTCACAGGTGGATGGCGCGGTGGATTTATTATCCCCTTGTTTTTTACTGGTGCTTGTATTGGCAAAGCCACAGCAATCTTGATTCCAGGACTAAATCCAGCCCTAGCGATGATTTGTACAATGGCAGCTATTAACGCAGCGGTGACGCGCACACCTGTAAGTACAACTTTGTTACTGTCGAAACTGACTAACTTCACTCCCTTGACGCCTATTTTATTCGCTAGTTTGATAGGATTTTTTCTAGCTCCCAAAGTTCCCTTAATTGCTTCTCAACTCAAGGCTCAACAAGAAGCTACCGATTAAACAGATGTCAGACCTGAAGAAACAGAGAGAGTGGGGAGTGGGGAGTGGGGAGTAGGGGAAGAAAAAGAGTTTCTTTCATTCATCGCGGGCGGTGTGCCGCCAGTGAGATGCTTTTGAGAAACTCTTGCTTGGTTGCAAAATACTCAGTAATTTCCTCACTATTCACAGGTATAACTTGTGTAAATGGTCGAATTGGTTGTAATAAGCCATTCACGCTGCAATGGGAACCATTAGCCTTTCTATAAATGCAACTGGGACTTATGCCAGGTATCCGAAAGTATTCACCTAGTTGTAATTGTTGAAAGATCGCTTGCGTCTTCATAAATCTCTATTCAGAGTTAGTGGAACAAGTCTACCGAAAAAAGTATGTGGAAACAATGGAAGATGTTTGTCAAACTCAGTTATTACTGTTCCCTGTTCCCCTTCGGATTCGCCAGTCGCTCATGGGGGAAACCACGCCACTCCCCTCAAGTCGGGAAACCCGCCCACGGGGGTGGCTCCCCAAGACTGTGCTGGCTCACCTGTTCCCTGTTCCCAACCATAAGCCTTTTAACACTACGCTGACGTTCAGCTATCCCAGCAAAAAAAAGGAGTGTGTGATAGAATTGTATCAGAATATAGCAATTATTCAAGAGAAATTTAGAATAATTTTGCGCTTTGTCAAGTATAAAAGCTAAAATCTACGATTTTTGGAGATTTTTAGGTTATGACAACCTCACAGGAGAGGATTATCCCAACAGACTTGCGAAATGAGATGTCGCAGTCTTATCTGGAATACGCCATGAGTGTGATTGTGGGTCGGGCGCTGCCAGATGCCAAGGATGGTCTGAAACCTGTTCATCGTCGCATTCTCTACGCAATGCACGAGTTAGGTTTGACGCACGATCGCCCTTTCAAAAAATGTGCCCGTGTGGTAGGGGAAGTGTTGGGTAAATATCACCCCCACGGTGACACGGCAGTGTACGACGCTTTGGTGCGGATGGCGCAAAATTTTTCGATGCGATCGCCCTTAGTTGATGGGCATGGTAACTTCGGTTCTGTAGATAACGATCCGCCAGCGGCAATGCGATACACAGAATGTCGCTTGCAAGCTTTAACTAGCGCGGCTCTGCTGCACGACATCGAATCAGAAACTGTAGATTTTGCTGATAACTTTGATGGTTCACAGCAAGAACCCACAGTTTTACCGGCACGTGTCCCGCAGTTACTACTGAATGGTTCTTCTGGGATCGCAGTGGGGATGGCAACCAATATTCCCCCGCACAATTTGGGCGAGTTGATTGATGGCTTGGTGGCATTGATTCACAATCCAGAAATCACTGATATCCAGTTAATGCAGTATATCCACGGGCCAGATTTTCCCACAGGAGCGCAGATTTTAGGAACAGCCGCGATTCGAGAAGCGTTCACCACAGGGCGTGGTTCGATTACCATGCGTGGCGTGGCTAACATCGAAACCGTTGAACAGCGAGGACGTCCAGATCGAGAAGCAATTATTATCACCGAATTGCCTTATCAAACCAATAAAGCGGCGTTGATTGAAAAAATCGCCGAAATGGTGAATGAGAAGCGCTTAGAGGGGATTGCAGACATCCGGGATGAAAGCGATCGCGACGGGATGCGAATCGTGATCGAACTCAAGCGCGATGCCTATCCCCGCGTCGTCCTCAATAACCTTTACAAACAAACCCCACTGCAAGCCAACTTTGGGGCCAACATGCTAGCGCTGGTAAATGGGGAACCCCAAATCCTCACCCTCAAGCAATTTCTAAACGTCTTCTTGGATTTCCGCATCGAATCCATCATTAGACGCACCCGTTACGAACTGCGGAAAGCTGAGGAACGCGACCATATTTTACAAGGTTTACTCATTGCTTTAGCGCAATTAGATGCAATTATCAACTTGATTCGCCATGCACCAGATGCACCCACAGCCAAAGGTGAGTTAATCACAACCTATGGTCTTTCAGAAGTCCAAGCAGATGCGATTTTACAGATGCAACTGCGACGGTTAACTGCCTTAGAAGCAGACAAAATTCGCCAAGAACACGAAGATTTACAAGTCAAAATTACCGATTTACAGGATATTTTGGCCCGGCGCGAAAGGGTGCTAGATATCATCGAAACCGAAGTTACCCAACTCAAAACTAGCTTTGCTACTCCCCGTCGCACCGTAATTTTACCTGGGGAAGGAGAAATAGACGATCGCGACTTAATTGCCAATGAAAAAGCGATCATCCTGCTTACCGAACAAGGTTACATCAAACGGATGCCGGTCAACACCTTTGAAGCCCAAAGCCGTGCTACCAGAGGTAAAGCCGCAGCCAAAGTCAAAGAAGATGATACTGTTGAGCATTTCTTAACTTGCTGCGATCACGACAGTGTTTTATTTTTCAGTCAGCGTGGCGTCGTTTACTGCTTGAAAGCCTATCAAATTCCTGTAGGTTCTCGCACCAGTCGAGGTACACCGATTGTGCAAATGCTGCCCATCCCCAAAGAGGAAAAAATCACCTCGATTGTACCAGTAAGCGAGTTTACTAACGACGTATATCTGGTCATGCTTACCAAAGGTGGCAACATCAAGAAAACAGAATTGGCCGCGTTTGGTAGCATTCGTGCCAATGGTTTAATTGCCATTTCCCTAGAAGAAGGCGATCAACTCCGCTGGGTACGACGTGCGAGAGTGGAAGACAGCGTGATCATCGGTTCGCGTCAGGGTATGGCAATTCACTTTCGCTGCAACCACGAACAACTGCGTCCTCTAGGTAGGGCTACCCGTGGTGTGAAAGCGATGAAACTCAAGAAAGGCGATGAACTGGTGGGGATGGACATTCTGCCTGCGGCAATTCTGGCCACGTTAGATACAGCTACAGAAGCCGAGGGTGAAGAAATCGAAACCGAAGAAATCATCGAAATCGAAGAGTCTCCAGAAGAGGTACCAAGTAACGGCAGTGTTGGCCCTTGGGTGTTGGTAATTACCATCGGTGGATATGGTAAACGCGTACCAGTTGGCCAATTCCGTTTACAAAACCGTGCCGGTCAAGGTTTAATGGCAACCAAATTTAAAAACCGTAAAACCAAAGACCAACTAGCAACCTTGGGCATTGTCAACAATGACAATGAAATCATGATGGTGACAAATCGCGGTATTATTATTCGTCAAGCAGTGAATGCAATTTCTATACAATCGCGTTCCGCTACGGGAGTAAGAGTGCAGCGCTTAGACGAAGATGACGCCATCACTGGAGTGGCAATAGTTCCCCCTGATACTGTTGATGCAGAAGAAGCAGAGTAACAAGCAAGCGCTGCCATATCTAATTGCTTTAGCCAGCGGTATTATCATGGGGCTAACCGTTGCCCCTGTGGGTGCATGGTTCTTAGCTTGGGTTGCCATAGCCCCCCTATGGGTTTTGGTTGTCAATTCTCACTCCAGCCAAAAATCAAAAATTAAAAATGCGATCGCCTGGGGTATTGGTTATCATGGTACTGCCCTATTCTGGATTACTGGCATTCACCCCATGACTTGGTTGGGTGTGCCTTGGTGGCCAAGTTTAGCGATCGCTTTTTTCTGTTGGGGATTCATCAGTCTATATGGTGGGCTATTCCTAGCTATTTGGGCAGCCTGCATGGTTCATCTGACCAAAAAACTATCGTGGTTACGTGTATTAATTAGTACAGGAATTTGGTGTCTTTTAGAAGGACTTTGGAGCGCTAGCCCCCTATGGTGGAGTTCTCTTTCTTACACCCAAAGCCCGCATAATCTCGTAATTTTACACCTGGGACAACTCTCTGGGCCTAGTACTGTTACAGCTTTGATCGTCGCAGTTAATGGTTTAATTGCGGAAGGATGGATGAATCGCCAAGACGCCAAGATTTTCTCTGCGCCTTGGCGGTTCGTTAATAAATATTTTGCGATCGCTACAATTCTATTAATTACTCTACACCTAATTGGTTTTACGCTCTACACCCGTCCTTTAACCCAATCAATAGAAGCTGCTCTCAAAGTCGGCATTATTCAAGGCAATATCTCCAACCTCATTAAACTCCGCCCCGAAGGAAGACAACGGGCACTCATCGGCTACACCGATGGATACTTAACTTTGGCAAATCAAGGGGTAGATGCAGTCCTCACCCCGGAAGGAGCCTTACCTTTTTTCCAACGTGACTTAATCAGAACCCCCTTAGTTGCAGCGGTACAGCAAAAACAAATAATTGCTTGGGTTGGTGGTTTTGGCGAAAAAGGGCGCAGCTATACCAATAGCTTATTTACAGTTAATGGTAATGGTGAAATTGTCAGCCGTTACGATAAAGCCAAGCTAGTACCTTTGGGAGAATATGTTCCCTTTGAAGAGATTTTAGGCGGGATTATTCAGCGTTTATCTCCTCTAGACGAACATCAAGTCCCAGGTTTACCTAATCAGGTTTTTGACACACCCCTTGGCCGTGCTATTGTTGGTATCTGCTATGAATCTGCTTTTTCTGAGCAATTTCGCCGTCAAGCTGCTGCGGGTGGGCAATTTATCCTCAGTTCATCTAACGATGCCCATTATAGTGCCCCGATGCCACTCCAGCACCATGCACAGGATATTATGCGGGCGATTGAAACCGATAGATGGGCAGTACGGGCAACCAATACCGGGTATTCAGCTTTTGTAGATCCTCACGGCAGAACTTTGTGGATATCTGGATATAATACCTACGAAACTCACGCTGAAGTAATTTATCGACGGCAAACGCAGACTTTATACGTGCGTTGGGGTGATTGGTTAACACCATTATTGTTGGGGTTGGGTGTCGTGGGATGGTTTGTAATTCGTAATTCGTAATTCGTAATTCGTGAGAGAGTCGGAGTCTTGGCGGTTCCCGTCGAGTCCGAACTCCCGTTAGCGCAGCATTAGCGACGTTCGCGTAGCGTCTCCGGCGATAACCGTAGTAATAGATGAAACTGGAGATAGAAAAAAAGGTAGAAATACAGATTATGTTGCAAGACAATATGGTTCTTCGGTTACTTTTATGGAGAATTAATACTAAAGTGCCAGTTTAATAAAC
>NZ_JCACKM010000241.1:0-6999 GCF_059505385.1 Desmonostoc vinosum | reverse complement strand
CCCCAATCCCCAGTCCCCAATCCCCAGTCCCCAATCCCCAGTCCCCAATCCCCAGCCCCCAATCCCCAGTCCCCAATCCCAATTCCCAAGAAAAAATCAATTCCCTCTAACTTATTAGGAGTATTTATTGCAAAATATGAAATAGTTGCGTCTGGAGAGCAATTTGTGGTATCTTTCGCCTCTGTTCCGAAGTCTAGCGATCGCCAGATCAAAGACGACAAGAGTCAAGAATTTAGTAATTTTACGCAAAGACATATCGGCCCTAACTCGGATGATATTAAGCAAATGCTTGATATATTGGGGGTTTCTAGTCTTGATGACCTCATCGATAAAACTGTACCGCAGGCAATCCGGCTAAATAAATCGCTACAGTTACCAAAAGCACTAAGCGAGTACGCAGCACTCGAAAGGTTAAAAAAAATTGCTGCTAAGAATCAGGTTTTTCGCTCATTCATTGGTATGGGATATTACGACTGTATTACCCCGCCTGTGATTGGTCGCAATATCTTAGAAAACCCCGGTTGGTATACTGCCTATACTCCTTATCAGCCAGAAATTGCCCAAGGACGACTAGAAGCACTCCTGAATTTCCAAACGCTGATTATTGACCTCACAGGTTTGGAAATTGCTAATGCTTCGTTGCTCGATGAAGCCACAGCCGCAGCAGAAGCTATGAGTCTGAGTTATGGTGTATCCAAAAATCAGGCTAATGGCTATTTTGTTTCCCGCGAGTGTCATCCCCAAACTATCGATGTCTTGCAAACACGCGCTAAACCCCTGGGAATTGACATTATTGTGGGTGATCATCAAACATTTGATTTTGAGCAACCAATTTTTGGGGCGGTTCTGCAATACCCTGCAAGTGATGGTACTATTTACGACTACCGCGCTTTTATTGAAAAAGCCCATGCTAAGGGTGCATTGGTGACGGTAGCGGCAGATCCCTTAAGTTTGACTTTATTAACGCCTCCTGGCGAATTTGGCGCTGATATTGCTGTAGGTAGTACTCAACGCTTCGGTATTCCGCTGGGGTTTGGGGGGCCTCATGCAGCATACTTTGCTACAAAGGAAGAGTATAAGCGACAAGTGCCTGGGCGGATTGTGGGTATATCAAAAGATGTTCAAGGCAAGCCTGCGTTGCGTCTAGCATTGCAAACTCGCGAACAACATATCCGCCGCGAAAAAGCTACCAGTAATATTTGCACAGCGCAGGTGCTATTGGCAGTGATGGCGAGTATGTACGCAGTCTATCATGGGCCAGCTGGACTCAAGGCGATCGCTGAAAATATTCACCACCTAACTGTAACTTTGGCAGCAGGATTAAAGCGTCTGGGTTACAAAGTCAGTTCCGATCATTTCTTTGATACGCTGCGCTTAGAGTTAGGAAAACGCAACCTAGAAACAATTCTCAAAGCCGCAGAAGCACGTCAAATCAATTTTCGGATTTTTGATACCAATACCGTCAGTATATCCCTGGATGAAACTACCACGCCAGAAGACTTAATCGACCTCTGGCAAATTTTCGCAGGTACAGACAACCTCCCCTTTACCTCAGAAGAATTAACCTCACCAGAGGAAGCCGAAGAAAACACTCCCTCATCCCCGGTTGGTGAGCGAAGTCGAACCACATCCCCCCATATCCCCCTCAACCGTACCAGTACTTATCTCACGCACCCTGTCTTCAACCGTTATCACTCAGAAACCGAATTATTACGTTACCTGCATAAGTTAGAAACCAAAGATTTATCGTTAACCACATCGATGATTCCTTTGGGTTCTTGCACGATGAAGCTAAATGCCACATCGGAAATGATTCCGGTGACGTGGGCAGAATTTGGTAAGATACACCCTTTTGCACCCCTATCCCAAACGCAGGGTTATCAAGTTTTGTTTGCGGAACTTGAGGCTTGGTTAGCTGAGATTACCGGGTTTGCGGGAATTTCGCTACAACCAAATGCCGGTTCTCAAGGAGAATACGCTGGACTGTTGGTAATTCATCAGTATCACGAAAGTCGAGGGGAAACACACCGCAATGTCTGTTTGATTCCTACCTCAGCACATGGGACAAACCCAGCCAGTGCAGTGATGTGTGGGATGAAGGTGGTGGCAGTGGCTTGTGACTCCCAGGGTAATGTTGACCTCGATGACCTCAAATTGAAAGCCGAAAAACACAGCCATCAACTTGCAGCCTTGATGGTGACATATCCTTCGACTCACGGTGTTTTCGAGGAGGAAATTCAAGAAATTTGTGCCATTGTCCATACTCACGGTGGACAAGTTTACATGGATGGGGCGAATATGAACGCCCAAGTGGGAATTTGCCGTCCTGGGGATATTGGTGCAGACGTTTGTCACTTGAACTTGCACAAAACCTTCTGTATTCCCCACGGTGGCGGCGGCCCTGGTATGGGGCCAATTGGCGTTGCAGCCCATCTCGTACCCTTCCTACCTGGCCATGTTGTGGTAGGGAGTAGAGAGGAAGCAATCCCCAGTCCCCAACACATTGGTGCTGTGGCTGCTGCGCCTTGGGGTAGTGCCAGTATTTTAGTAATTTCTTGGATGTATATTGCGATGATGGGTGCTGCTGGTTTGACGGCAGCAACTGAAGTGGCAATTCTCAACGCTAATTACATCGCTAAGAAATTGGAGAATTACTATCCGGTTTTGTATCAAGGGAAAAACGGTTTAGTGGCCCATGAGTGTATTTTAGATTTGCGATCGCTCAAAAAATCAGCAAACATCGAAATTGATGATGTTGCCAAGCGTCTTATGGATTATGGTTTCCATGCCCCAACTGTCTCCTGGCCTGTGGCAGGTACAATCATGGTTGAACCTACAGAAAGCGAATCTAAGCAAGAATTAGATCGTTTTTGCGATGCCTTGATTTCTATTCGTCAAGAAATCGCTGAAATTGAATCAGGCAAAGTGGATACTCAAGATAATCTCTTGAAAAATGCCCCACACACAGCCGAAAGTCTCATCACTGGAGAATGGCATCATTCCTACTCTCGCGAACAAGCCGCCTATCCTGCGCCTTGGACTCGTGAACATAAATTCTGGCCCGCCGTCGGTCGTATTGACGCCGCCTTCGGCGACAGGAATTTTGTTTGTTCTTGTCTACCTATGGAGGCTTATTCAGCGTAAAGTTATTGGGGGATGAGGGAGTAGCAGGGGGCAGGGGAGGCAGAGGGAAAAATAACTAATACCAATTAATTCCCCATCCCCCATTCCCTATCACGAATTAAGTTAAACCGTGCCGCCACTGCTACCCAGTTTTCTTTTAAGAATTTTTTCCATTTCTCTGAAATCCTCGTCAGATTGAGGAAATGGATAGGTCGGACTGTCAGGATTTCCCCTTTTTATCAAAGCCTCTATTGCCTCATCATCATCTCGATGTGCAAGGACATACGCTCTCAGTTCTTGACGAGTCATTCGGCTAAAGTCAGGTTTCATCATTAAACCCCCATTGTCCATTTGAGAAAACCAAAATTTCTAAGCTTTCAGTCACACCAGCAAGAATAAATACCGTCTTGGTATTTGAATTGTACCGAAACACATGAATAAGCTGATACCCATTTGAGAGCATTTGGCAAACCCTGACACAAGCAAATGCCTGTTCTATGGTAGGCATACATTAACATTCATATAATAGCGAGTACCACCATACTGTAGAAAATACCTTGACTTGAAGCTTTTAACTGTTGAGAAATCACCTCATTCGTTATAGAAAAGGTCAAAGGTGGAAAATTCTCTACCTTTGACCTTTGTTTTTTCCTAATACTTCTAATGTCAAGACGCTGCAAAAGCACGTCACTAGGCTTTCTCCATGCCTTTATGGACTGTTTTCACCCATTTCAAACGCTTTGGTCTGATTGACATTCGAGCAGTGGTGCTACTCATCACTACTAACCAATGCAGCATGTATAAATTGCCACGGATCATTTGCAATAGTAATAGCAAAGACGTGTGAGCTTGGAATTTCTTGTCTTGACGTATCCGCTTGAGGCCTGTGAACATGCCAATCATTGACATAGTAACAGACAAGCCAGTTACGGGGGCTAACATTGGTGGACGATGCCGCGCGATCGCCATCAATAAATCTGGTACTGTTGCTGTGGGTAACATGTACATAATCAGCACAAACATTAGCAAATCCCAAGTTTTCCGCGTACCCATGCGGTTTCTCAGAATTAAATCCCAGTAATCTAGATAGCGCTGATATCCGCCTTCAGCCCAACGGTTACGTTGATGCCAGAGCGCGGTTGCGTTTGTGACTCCTTCTTCTTGCACTGCTGGGTGGAATACACAATCGATATCCCATTTTTTCAGATGTAAGCGGATTGTCAAATCCAAATCATCGGTGATTGTTTCCTCGTTCCACCCACCACAGTTTGTCAAAGCTGCACGTCGGACAAATTGACCATTACCCCGCAGTTCACCAATCCCACCAAGAGTAGCCCGTTGTTGCTGGAACCAGGTATCAAGCGCCATTTCTGTCATTTGGCCCTTAGTCCAAAAATTTTCCTTGGCATTGGCTATAGCTTTTCGTACCTGCACTGCCCCTATTTTTTCTCTTTGAAATAGAGGTATTACTTCTAACAACAAATCTGGTGTTACTTGGGCATCAGCATCAAAAACTGCGATGATTTCACCTTTTGTCAGAGACAGTACTTGATTCAATGCTCCTGATTTACCACCAATAGCTTCTGGTGAACGCCTTAATACTTTGAGATGGTCGTATTTCTGCTCTAGTTCTGCCAATACCTGTGGTGTACTATCAGTGCTATTATCGTCAACTATCCATACTTCATATCGCCCATTTGGGTATTCCAGATTACAAAGATTCTGGACTAATTTACTGATGACCGCTTCCTCATTTTTGGCTGCCACCAACACAGATACATAAGGCAAGTCTTCCTCCTCCATTCTTTTTGGAGAGCGACCTGGTTGAGCAGAAACTACTACTAAAGCATGAAGACCAAGGATTGTGGTCAATCCTAGTATAAAGATAGTGCCCCAAGAAACTAAATGCAGGACAATAGTGCCGCTCCAGACGATAGTTAAAACTAGAGCGGCTTTACGCCTACGACCTTGATACCGGGATGATAGAAACACGGGATCTGTCTCTACATCTGACTCCTCTGCTGATAACTCAGACAATAAGGAGTGGAGCGGATCAAGCTCTTTATAAGGATCTTTGTCGGGCCAGGAGTTCGCTGGCATAGGTTATTTAACAGTCAGAAAGCAGTAGGTTTTTATACTAAATAAACAAGCTTAAACCAAGTAACATCAAACTGTAAAGCTTGCGGTTACAATCCAGAGAAATAACACCGTCTACCACATGATGGGGATTTTTGGTGTCATTGCCCTTGGTGTTTATAAAAGCTGATGCAGCCTTATTGTAACCGACATCACTACACTTGTTAGCAGTCGAAAATTTTGTATATGTTAGGGTCTGGCTTGGTTCATAGGATTATTTGTGTAGGCGGGGAGTGGGGAGTGGGGAGTAGGGAGTGGAGAGTGGAGTGCTGTTAGCGTAGTGGGGCGTAGCCCGTGCTGAGTAAGGAATGAGGGAGTAGAGGAGTGAGGGAGATCAGGTAAGTTTTGAGCCTTTGAGCCTGAACGTTGAGCCTTTGAGCCTGAAAGTTGCATCTTTGAGCCTGAAAGTTGCACCTTTGAGCCTGAAAGTTAAACTCAAAATTTCAATCTCTAACTTTCTTTACCCAATTCCCCACTCCCCACTCCCCACTCCCCACTCCCCACTAATTTCGTTTTAGCCACTCATCGATACGAGATATTGGTACTGCACGATTTAACACTAAACCGTTTACTTTATTCCAGCCAGAATGAAGCGCAACAACATAATATTTACCATTGATATTAGTAATAATTGCACCTCCAGAGGCACCACCAGTAGTATCGCAGTTATGGTAAAACAAATTATCTTTTTGGCGTAAAATACTGCATCCTAAATGCACTCCGGCAGTCATACTTTCACCAGCAGTGAGATTTTCATATCCTTTTTTACTTGGGTTGGGGAAGTCGCCAGAATAACCGACCAAAGAGAATTTTTTAGTGTTGCCAATAAGAGTAGAAGATGGCAAAGATTTCCAACCTAAATAACCATATTTTATGCCGAGGGGTTTATTCAGTTTGATAATAGCCCAGTCATCTACATAATCCTCTAAAGTTCCGCGTTTAAAGTCTGTGCCGTAATAAACCTGTGTTGCGTAGGCGACATCATTTCTATCTGGAATGACGCCGTTAATTAAGTTGGGTAGAAAAGCGATCGCTTGACTAACTTTTCGAGTTTCTGGGTTAACTACACAGTGAGCATTTGTCAAAACAATATCATCAGCGATCAACGTTCCTGTGCAGCTATAAACACCACCATCGCTGCTAATGCCCTCAATTTTACCAATAGCAGACCATGGATGTTTTCTATTAGTCATGGGAATCCGATTATCGGAACCAATTATTGCTCTATCTTCATTAGGTTTTTCTGATGGTCTAAGTCTGGCAGGTATGAAAGGTTCTCGATTACTTGGTAATTTCAGTTCCTGAGAATTTTGAACTTTAGTAAAACTAACTGGGGCTTGTTGAGCAGATGCTGACACCCAAATTCCTAAAATGGTTGTACTAATTATTGCTATGCAAGGAAAAATAAATTTTTTGGATTTCAAAACACTTTTCATCTGAAACTCCCTGTTACCTATTCCCTATTCCCTATTTAAGAGATATTGCTGAAATTTTATTGTGATCTTACGAATCTTTCACACAAAACTTGTCCGTGTTTCTGTTTCGGTAACAAAGAGGGGATGCACTTCGACTTCGCTCAGTGAGCGGGGGATGAGGGAGAAGACGCGGAGAGAGGGAGACGCGGTGATGGGGGGAACGTACATAAAAGTTTCTCCGCGTCACCGCGTCCCCGTGTCCTCTTGATTCCCAGTCCCCAATCCCCAATCCCCAGTCCCCAATCCCCAATCCCCAATCCCCAAT
>NZ_JCACKM010000240.1:0-7084 GCF_059505385.1 Desmonostoc vinosum | reverse complement strand
TCGATGACTCGCTCTAAGCGAAGCTATGCCGCAGGCTTTACGCTACGCTATCGCTACCGCTGACGCTCGTACCTCGCTACCGCTGACGCTCGAGGACTCGCTACCGCTGACGCTCGAGGACTCGCTACCGCTTCGCTAACGCTAACGTAATTAGGTTTTGTAATGGGATTTAGCGCAAAGTCACCTTATCAATACACTATTTGACTACTTTGTCAATGCGTAATTCCTAAAAACTTGCCGATTATAGAACCGGGGGACTTAAACCCACGGAACTCGTTAAATGAAATACGCCTAGTGTGAATGAGGAAAAAAGCAAAAGAAGTAAGAATTTGTCTACATAGCCATTTCGGCATTGATGTTCTCACATTCTAGTTTCAACCTATTTAATTCACATTAGGCGTAAGTTGCAAATTTAAAATCCCCAGCTGTTATGCTTCGTCGTAGGGTTCTAAGTCTAGAAGGTGGATATAGGGTTCTACTAGTTCTGGACGCTGAAAGGCGATCGCTCGCAGCAGATGCCAATCATCTAAACCCTCAAAAGCATTGCTATAATTATCTAACTCTAGACGTGTTGCCAGTTGTTCTACCTCTGCCACAGTCATGGCAGCAATTTCTTTCTTGGAAATGCTTAGAGTTGTCATAATGCTCGCCCCTCCCTTATGCAGCATTCGCCTTCAGCATGGGTTAAGTTACGTACTAGACGTAGCCACCCAATATATATTACTCATTAGAGGGCATTGATTTCGTGAAAATTTTCAGGATTCATACCAGATTTTGTAAAAAATTTGTAACCCTGACTAGTCAATTGTATTAACAACGAAATTTCGCAGCACCTCTAACATTTGCGGACGGATTTCATGCCCCATGTCATATTCGTGATATTCTAATTCCACTTCTAGTAATTCTAGAGTTTCTCGTGCCTTGTGGGCAGCTTGCAGGGGCACAACTTCATCATATCTACCATGCATGATTAAAGTTGGCGGCAAACCACCTTTAGCTGCCGTTGCTGCACCAGGATGTAAATACCCGCTCATGACAACTAAACCTGCTAGGGGCAATTTCAATCCTACATCTAAAGTCATTGCCCCGCCTTGAGAAAATCCACTCAAAATAGTCCGCGCCAAAGGCACACCTGTACTACTCTCTAAAGATAGCAACCAATCTATTAAAAGTTGGCGACTTTCTTCTAATCCCTGATACATATTTTCTTGATTCAAGTCATACCATGCCCTACCCGCAGGAGAATGAGGATAAGGAAAAGGTGCATTGGGAAATATAAACTGATAGTCTGGCAAGTTGAAAAATGGTAGTAGAGATGCCACATCATCAGCATTTGCACCCCAGCCATGCAAGGTAACGATTAAACCGACGGGAGGTTTAGAAGTCGAAGGTGGAAAAGTAACAAATTGCAAAGACAGAGGTTTACTCCTAAATAATTCAACTCTTCTAGTAAATCCTATCTTTAGAAGTACAATCTATGAATGCGTGAATTTGGAATTGAGAATTTTTAAGAATTGTCTGCTTCGTCTTCAAGAAGGATAGTGTTGAGAAGATTTAGCTCATTGGATGCCATAAAGTAGCGATCGCTAAAAACTGTTTCTAATTGTGTAAAAATCCGTCTACCTGCCACAGCTACCCAAGGAAATGTTCGATAGTAAGGGATTACGGGTATGACCAAGCCTTGAGGAGTTAGAGAACGTCCTAGCGCACTTCTCCAAACTTGCGGATCTTGTATTACTTGTTGGCGAGTATCATCTTCTGATTGTTCATTCCAGAAATGGGGATAGTCTAGAGGTAAGCCAATCACTATGTTTTTGGTTTTAAACGCTTGAAGTGTGGAAGATTCAATCACAAATCCTTCTTGTTCCCGACTCAACAGTTTATAAAGATACTCGTTTTCATCCCTGTGCATTTATGCCAGGGATGAAAACGGTTTAAGTCCTTCAGGACTCTTTGACTTAATCTCTTTGGTGAGCAATATATTCCATCACATTTTTTGTGGATATGTTGCCGGCAGTCGATAACGACTTCTATCTTGTGAGCGTTCATATTTCGATCAATAAGCAGGGTTTTCAGCCTGAATTACAGTTGTAATAATGTAATTATGTAATTAAACACAAATGTAATAAAGTACTTTATTACATTTGCTTCAGGCTTAAAAGCTTTTTAACTATCTATTCCTCATTTCCCCCACTCCCCATTTTCCAGCTAGATATTAATAAATCAAAGATGAAACTGGTAAAATACTGCTAGGCCAGTACTTCCAAAGACTTAACTAGGCCATAACCCATCAAGTAAGAGCATTATTAGAAAATATCATTACTGGCATGAGAAGGAAGGGCACACTCATCAAAGAGCGATCGCTACACTATGGTATAGCTGTGCTATCGGTTGCCTTAGCATTGGTGATTAGCCAGTTGCTCAACTCTTATCTGACTGCAACACCTACTGCACTATTTTTTATTGCAGTAATGATCAGTGCTTGGTATGGTGGTTTGGCTCCAGGGCTACTTGCGACTATTTTGTCTACTTTGGCAGTTAACTACTTCTTTTTGCAACCGCTTTATTCATTAAACACAGCAAGTTTGAATACTTTAATACCGCTACTGGTGTTTTTGACAGCAGCAGTGTTAATCAGCTCACTCAATGAATCACGCCGCACAGCTCTATTGAAAGCTGAAGCTAGTCTGAATTCTCTAAACGCAAGTGAAGCACGGTTTAGTCGTTTGGCACAATCGAATATTATTGGCATGATTGTGGCTGATATGCATGGCTGCATCATTGAAGCCAACGATGCCTTTTTGCAAATGATTGGTTATACGCGCGAGGATCTCAATTCTGGTCGAATATATCAGCAACAGATCACCTCATCTCAATCGCTTGAAGTCAGTCAGCAAGCAATTCAAGAAATCATAATTAACGGCAAATGTCAACCCTTTGAACAAGAATATATTCGCAAGGATGGCAGTCATATTCCTGTGATGCTAGGACTTGTCAAGCATGAAGATAGTACAATTATTGGCTTTGTGCTTGATTTTAGCGATCGCAAACAAGCAAAAGCCGAAATCGTTGAACTCAACCAAGCTTTAGCTCGGAGTCTCAAAGAACTACAGACATTACTTGAGGTGATTCCCATTGGTATTGGCATTGCTGAAGATGCTCAGTGTAGGCGGATTAGAGTTAATCCAACCCTAGCTAGGCAATTAAAGATTCCTCTGGATGCTAATGCTTCTTTAAGTGCTGCGGATGACGAAAAGCCCTCAAATTTTAAAGTATATCGCCATGGTCGAGAATTACAAGCTGACGAACTACCTATGCAGTATGCTGCTGCTAATGGTGTTGAGGTGATCAATGCAGAAGTTGAGATTGTTTACGAAGATGGAGAAATTGCCCTGTATTTAGTCTCGACTGCACCACTTTTTGATGAACAGGGACAGTCTAGAGGATGTGTAGCTGCATTCTTAGATATCACCGAGCGCAAACAAGCTGAGGCCGTCTTGCAACAACTCAACGAAATCCTAGAACAACGAGTCCAAGAGCGCACAGAACAATTGGCAGCTGCTAACAAAGAATTGGAATCCTTCTGCTATTCAGTTTCTCATGACTTGCGAGCGCCATTTCGCCATATCAGCGGATTTGTAGACTTACTAGAAAAGCGGCTGAAACCAACAAACTTAGATACTCTCACTCAGCACTATTTAACGACAATCGCTCAAAGTGCCAAACAAGCAGGAATCCTTGTTGATGAGTTGCTGGCTTTTTCCCGGATGGGACGTACAGAAATGCGCTACATCACTGTCAATATGACGCAGTTGGTAAAAGAAGTCAAACGCGATTTAACTATAGAAACTTCAGAATGTACAATTAATTGGCACATTGAGGCACTACCAGAGGTGCAAGGCGACCCCTCTATGCTTAGGCTTGTTCTCAGTAATCTCATTGGGAATGCTGTTAAATATACGCAAACTCAACCCTCAGCAGAAATCACTATTGGTAGTACTAATAATGAAAATGAAGTGATTTTTTTTGTTAAAGATAATGGTATTGGTTTTAATATGCAATATGTACATAAGTTATTTGGAGTATTTCAACGATTGCATAGTGATCCGCAATTTGAGGGTACAGGTGTGGGATTAGCAAATGTACAACGCATTATTCACCGACATAAAGGTCGAGTTTGGGCAGAGGGTGTAGTCGGCAACGGGGCTACCTTTTATTTCTCTTTACCTAAGCTGTCAAACAAGGAGAGTGAATGAACGAACTCAAGCGAATTCTACTAGTTGAAGACAGCGCCAACGATGCGGAATTAGTGCTAGCCGCATTATCAGAAAACCATCTTGCCAATGAAGTCGTGGTAGTACGTGATGGAGAGGAAGCATTAGATTATCTCTATCGGCGTGGGCTGTTTCGCTTACGGATGGAGGGACATCCTGTTGTGGTGTTGCTCGATTTAAAATTACCTAAAATCGATGGTATAGAGTTGCTGGCACACCTCAAATCTGACCCGGAAATGCGAGTAGTTCCTGTTGTAGTATTGACGTCTTCTCGTCAGGAACCAGACTTGATGAAATGTTATGAATTGGGCGTTAATGCGTATGTCGTCAAGCCTGTAGATTTCAATGATTTTGTCTATGCCATCAAGGGAATTGGGCTATTTTGGGCAGTGATTAACCAACCACCCCTGAGTACTTTACCTACTGCACCAAATCGTGAGTAAGTGAGCAATTTATGAGTGTACTGCGTTTCCTACTTTTAGAAGACAGTGTGGTAGATGCATTGCTCATCCAAACAACGCTAATGCAAGAGGGAATTGATTGCGAACTCTTGCGAGTCGAAAGTGATGCTGACTTTCTCGCCGCCCTACAAACTGAGACTTTCGACTTGATTCTTTCTGATTATATTCTGCCAGCTTTTGATGGCATTTCTGCTCTAGAAATAGCTCAAAATCACTGTCCAGATACTCCTTTTATCTTTGTCTCCGCAGTTTTGGGTGAAGAATTAGCGATTGAAGCTCTCAAAAACGGTGCAATCGATTATGTATTAAAGCAACGATTAGGGCGGTTGGCTCCCTCAATTCAACGGGCATTGCGAGAAGCTCAAGAACGCCGCGATCGCAAACTTGCAGAAGCAGCCCTAGAGCGCAGCGAAGCTCGTTTCCGCTCCATGGCAGAAAAAATTCAGGATGTCTTTTGGATTACAGATTTTAACATACCGCAGATTCTCTATGTTAGCCCTGCTTATGAACAGATTTGGGGGCGCTCTCGCAATGAACTTTACCAGAACTATACAACATGGTTAGAAACGATTCATCCTGAAGACCGAGAAAAAGTCAAAGCTACAGCCCTAACTTGCCAGCACGAGGACTATGTAGAAAATGAATACCGGATTGTTCGTCCTGATGGTTCAATTCGCTGGATTCGCGATCGCGGTTTTGCAATTCGTAACGCAGCGGGTGAAATTTATCAAGTAGTTGGTGTTGCTCAAGACATCACTGAACGCAAACATACTGAAGCCGAACGCGATCGCCTCCTCCAACTTGAGCAGATAGCCCGTAGTGACGCAGAAACCGCAAATCGGATTAAAGACGAATTTCTCGCAGTCCTGTCTCATGAATTGCGATCGCCCCTGAACCCGATTTTAGGTTGGGCGAAATTCCTCCAAACCCACAAACTTGATGAAACTACACTTGCCAAAGCCTTAGCAACCATCGAGCGCAATGCTCAATTACAAGCTCAATTAATTGAAGACTTACTAGATGTTTCTCGCATCCTCCAAGGTAAAATTAACCTTGAGATGGCATCTGTTAACTTAATAACCATTATTGAAGCAGCAATTGAAACAGTACGTTTAGCAGCAGAAGCTAAAAATATTCAGATTGAAACAATATTTAATGCAGATGTGGGGCCGGTTTTGGGTGATTCAGCCCGTTTACAGCAAGTTTTGTGGAACCTGCTCTCAAATGCTGTCAAATTTACTCCCAGTGGAGGGCGGGTAAATATCCAGTTGGAATGCAGAGATGCTCAAGCTCAAATTACTGTCAATGACACAGGTAAAGGTATCAAGCCTGACTTTTTACCTTATGTATTTGACTATTTTCGTCAGGCTGACAGTACAATAACCAGAAAATTTGGTGGATTAGGATTAGGCTTAGCGATCGTGCGCCACTTGGTAGAACTGCACGGTGGAACTGTGTGGGCAGAAAGCCCCGGCGAAAGTCAAGGGGCAAGCTTTAGTCTGAAGCTACCCTTGATGAAAAGTGGCAAAATCAGCGAAGACGGTATAAATTCTACTGCAACTGCCATTTCTGACTCCTCTCCCCTCATGGGTATGACGATTCTAGTTGTAGATGATGATCACGATACCCGTGAATTTTTATGCTTTGTGCTTGAGCAATTTGGGGCGATCGCTACCTCAGCAGCATCGGCTTTTGAAGCACTGCAACTATTAGAACAGTCTCAACCAGATATTTTGCTCAGTGATATTGGAATGCCAGAGATGGATGGCTACATGCTTATACAACAAATACGGGCTTTGGAAGCAGGGGAAGAGGGGCAGGGGGAGAAATTTTATGGTGATGTTATTATCCCTCCATTCAGTAATACCGAACATAGAGGACAATATTTGCCAGCGATCGCTCTGACTGCTTATGCTGGCGAAATCAATCAGCAGCAAGCAATCAGAGCCGGATTTCAAAAACACCTTTCCAAACCCATAGCACCAGAGCAATTACTGACAGCGATTTCTGAGTTAATTGGGCGTAGGTAGGGAATGGGGAATGGGGAATTGTCATATCATGTCCGTTTAAAGACTTATGATTTGGCTGACGCGGAGATAGGGAGATGCGGGGACGCGGGGACGCGGGGACGGGGAGACGCGGGGACGCGGGGATGCGGGGACGCGGGGACGCGGGGACGGGGAGACGCACAGAAAGATTTTGGAACGAAAAAATAGGCTTTATTCTGATTGAATGTAAAATACCTACACCTGTGAGGGCAGGGCAGGCAAGGGAGGCAGGGGAAGAAATAACAAACCCAGTCCCCAGTCCCCAGTCCCCAGTCCCCAATCCCCAGTCCCCAGTCCCCAA
>NZ_JCACKM010000239.1:0-7205 GCF_059505385.1 Desmonostoc vinosum | reverse complement strand
TTGAGAACAGCAGTTCGGTCAAACCCCTGCTCGTACAACCGACGCACCAAAGCCAGTTTCGACAAGTTTTTTATCTTCTGGGGTCATTGTTTTATCCTTCTTTTAACCATACTTTCTGACTGCCATAATTTTCTCAGCTATGGACAGCATTCGTATAGTCCCCCCATAATTCGCGAGTATGCCTCGCAAATTATTTTTCTTTTCTTTCGTCTTCTTGCCAAATTGGGATGCTCCCGTTCCCATAAGGAGACTAAATAGCTGAAAGTCAGAATAATTTTATTCTTCGTTAAACATGCTGATGTCAGAAAAGAGCAATTATTCAGAATTAATTTCTCTCAAAATACTGTGTTTGTTGAAATTAAGGAGCATACAATGTTTAAGAAAGCAACGAAATCTAACTTAAAAATTCGCCTTGCTTTAAGTGGAGCAAGTGGAGCAGGAAAAACGTTTTCGGCACTTTCCATCGCTGAACATCTTGGCGATAAAATTGCATTAATCGACACTGAAAGAGGCAGTGCAAGCAAGTACGCTGACCTTTTCGATTTCGACACCTGTGAATTAACCAATCATCACCCTGCTAAATACATAGAAGCAATTCGCTCAGCTGAGGAATTGGGCTATGAAATCATTATCATTGACTCCCTAACTCATGCGTGGTTTAGCGAGTTGGAATTATCAGGTGGTAGATTTGATGGTTGGGCAAAAGTCCGCCCTTTAGAGCGTAAATTAATTGATGCAATGATTGGTTCTCGCTGTCATATCATTGCGACAATGAGAAGTAAAACAGAATGGCTAATTGAGGAGAATCAAAAAGGTGGTAAATCCTCATATAGTCCTAAAAAAGTAGGCACATCACCAATTCAGGCTAGCGGAATTGAATTTGAGTTTGACGTGGCAGGAGAGTTAGATTATACACACATTTTAACTATTAGTAAAAGTCGTTGTCCGGCGATTACCGACAAGACTTTTCTTAATCCCGGTAAGGAATTGGCAGAGGAATTAAAAGGATGGTTGGCTACTGAGAAATCGCAACCACAAGTTACTATCACACCTCAAGTAACTGAACCAGTACCCGCACCAGTAGACCCTCAAGACTTGCGTGTTAAACAAGTTCGTACTGTACTTAATTTCCCTGTTGAACTAGTTGTGCAATGGCTGAAAGCTCAAGGTGTAAAATTTCCTAGTCAGCTTAAACCAAGTCAAGTTGATGATTTGGTAAAACATATGTGCCTATCTTGGGCAGCAGATAAATTTGATCATCCCAGTCATGCCGAAGAATCTTATCAAGACTACGTACTTGATTTATTAGCACGGGGAGGACATGAAGTAACATCAATTCAAGCATGGATGCAGGATGTGCTGGAACCAGAAACAGCAGCTTCATAAAAAAAGTTTTGTAGTTAGTCACATTCTTTGACTACTAACTATTTCTGTTTATAAGCGGTCTAATTGCGCTTTCTCCATGTTCATTCTGTCAATGACATCTAATTTTGATTCCACACTAGAAGAAACTATTTGTCCCGCAAAAGAACTGACACTTTTACCGTGGGCATTTGCCCACTGTTGTAGCTTTTCATACATATACCGGGAAATCACAATTTGGACTCTAACGTTTTCTTCTTGGGGCATATCCTGGCTATGTTTCAACTGTGCAAGGGGAATTAGTACATTATAGAACCATTCTCAATACAGTCTCACCCCTAAATTGGGTTAAATACATTCAAAACACATTGCATACACATTATGCAATGTGTATAATTAAATAACAGCCAAAAAATGGTACTCAATTAGGTTTAGAGACAACAACAAAGCCGCAGTAATTTGCTAACTACTAGCCAGTTTGTGGGATTCAACCAAGATTGTAAGTCAACTTCATACTTTTAATTGAAATCAGATTCACACAAAATATGACCAATTTTGAAAGCCGTAGAATCACTATCAGCCACTTTGCTGCTGTCAAAGTCTGTGAACTGTTGAATGTACCTTTAGATTGTAAACCTCAAACTCTAGGCTCTGCTGTCGAACAATTAATTTTTGAACTTGGTTATCAACGCTCAAGCCTTGAGGAGAAAGCTAAAAGTCATCAGTAATTCAGATTTCCAGTTTGGGAGTGAAAACACTCTACCTCTTGCTTTTGAGGGAACTAATCAAACGAGCAACCCTGCACAAACAATTAATCACAGATCAAATTAAGAGGTGCATGATGGCAGTCGTCCATTTAGTCAAACATTACGGTAAGTATTTTCATGTTCGAGAAGATTATCTCAAAATCTGTGACAACGATAGTTGCTGTGCCAAGATTCTAGATTTGATGGAATACTGGACACAATGCCGAGACTATGAGATTAAAAGAGTTAGAAGTCACAATACCAAAGCCAACAAAAACAGTATACCCACAATCCAAGAACCAGATTACTGGCTGTACGAAACAATAGACGACATTCGGACTGGACTTTTTAATGAATACGGGACTACTTATATCAAATTCGCCCTCAAAAGGCTAAAAGCCAAAGGGTTTATTGACGATAAACAATCAGCCAACAAATTTGATAAAACCCGACTTTACAAACTCAACATTACTGAGATTCAAAAAGCACTCGATAACCTGTATCAAGCTCAAACCCTGGATATTACCGAACAGACAAAATTAACCCTCGATCAGTCAAAAGTGTCTTTCCATCAGACAGATTTGTCTTTGGAGGAGTCAAAAGTGTCTCTGGATGAGTCAAATTTGTCTGATGATCTATATTCTTTAAACATTCTAAATAAACAGTCTTCTCTAACAGTCCTGGCTAACACGCCCCCTGAACCCGGCGTCCCCACCCATGAGGATGAAACAGAGGACTTGTTAAACAAAGACATCGCATCACAGCAAGGTAACTCAACTGACCAGTCCACTCATGAAGAAACCACCCCAAAAATTTCGCCCTGTCAAGAAGAAAAAGCAGAGTCTTTGCATCAACAAGTAAGGCCCTCTCTTGGAGCAACTCTTGCGGCGGGGTCGTTCGACAAAGCTGAACAATTGAACGAGTCCCTAAGCGAACATTCACCAAAACAAAAACAAAAGCCGGTTAAATTCCAGTCAATTGAGGACTTGATAGACCATGTATTGCTAGACCCTGGCATCATGGCATCTGACCCATTGCCATCGGTTTACAAGAATGAAATCAAGATGCACTCCTGGCGCTTTCCTTGGCGAACTGCGACCAGAGACAAGATTTATCAGACCTGCAACAGCGCCCTTGTGGAGTTAATTGCAAAAGAAAGGGCCAGTTGGAGTCAAGTCAATTGGGAGGGGAAAATTCCAACGGTGATGAAGTCTATAAGCAACATGGAATCAACTAAGGGTGGCTTGGAAGAGTTGATGAGCTATTGGGATGAAGTTAAAGCTCAACAGCAAAAACACATACTGCACGAAAAAACAAATGCACCTTCAACTGATGCAAAAAATATATCGCTCATTGAAGCCATAGCCCAGGATAAACAGCGTCGTCAACAGGAAGAATCAGCAAAAACGCCTGCTAAACCAATGCCAGTTGATATCAAACAGCAGCTTTTAGCCAAGCTTGAAGCGGCTGCTGCACCAAAACAAGTTCAGTCAAATTCGAGATTTTCTCACTCCTCATTACGAGAGCTTGAAAATCAGTTAAAATTAGCACGTGCATAAGTATGTACAACAATCGTTCCAACCAAGATAACGTAATCTCTTTTTCTGCTGACCGCAATCAGGATCATTTACCGCCGCAGAACATTGAAGCAGAAGAGGGCATCCTCGGTGGTATCTTGTTTGACCCAGATGCAATGAGTCGCATCAGTGATATTCTAGTCAGTGAAGCTTTTTACGTTAACGCTCATTCTTACATTTACCAAGCTGCACTGCACCTGCATACACAAGGCAAACCCACAGACTTGCTTAGTGTTAGCAGTTGGCTATCTGACAATGGTTTGCTAGAGCGTATTGGCGGTAGAGCTAAGTTAGCAACTCTAGTTGACCGCACGGTGTCAGCCCTTAACATTGATGCCCTCGCTCTTTTGGTGATTGAAAAATACCGCCGCCGTCAACTAATTAAGGCTGGTAATGACATTGTGCGCTTGGGATACGAAACTGAAACTGAACTATCACAAGTCCTTACACAAGCTGAACAAAGAGTTTTTAGCATCACCCATCAAGCCGATGGTGATCAGCACAAAATCTTTAGCGCACCTGAAATGGCAATTGACCTTTACCAGAAGCTCGAAGCTGGTCAAACGGCGGGTGAAAAAGTTGGTTGGTATGATTTAGAGTCGATTACTGGTGGTATTTACCCTTCGAGTTTGGTGGTAGTAGCAGCTGAGTCCCACATGGGAAAAACTCATTTCATGATTTCTTATGCTTATGAGATGATGACCAAGTTGGCTAAACCAGTTCTCTACATTACCCCAGAGTTAGACAAAACTCTTGTCAATCAAAGAATGATTGCCAGAATTACAGGCATAGACGCGGCCTTGATTCAAACCAAACCTCAGTCCCACTGGACACAGATAGCCCAAGGAGTCTCACAACTATCAGAACTTCCTTGGAAGGTTTATGAATATTCCTCACCTACCCCAACGATGGTTGGCTCTGCGGTGCGTCGTGCTGCTGTTGAATTTGGTGTCCCTATTGGTGCGGTCTTTGTTGACTATTTGCAGCAAATTCCATTGGAGTCGGGCGGTAACATGGCTTTTGAAGTTGGTAAGATCACTCGTCAGATTCGAGATATCGCCAAATACCACAAAATTCCCGTGTTTTTGGGCTGTCAAATCAATCGCAGTAATCAACACTCTGCTGATAAACGTCCTAACCGTCATCTATTGCGTAATTCTGGTGAAATCTTTGAGGTTTGTGACCAACTGATTATACTCTACCGCAACTCGGTATATAGCAATAACACGAGCGATCGCACCATTGAATTAATTGTCGAGAAAAACCGTCTTTATGGCAAGTTGGGTACTGCAACTATGTTGTGTGACTTGTCTGTTTCTAAGTTTTTGAACATGGTCAGGTAAATTAAACAATATCAATCAATTTGAACTTGAAATAATTTTAGGAGGTAAACAAATTGAAACCAGTAACAATTATTAACTCCAACTGGAGCAAAAGCAAACATCGAGAGGGATTATCTTTAAACCAGATGCAAGCATTTGATTTAATTCATGACTGGTACAGTCTTCATCCAGATACACCTTTTGTTTTACGCGGTTATGCAGGTACAGGAAAGACATTTTTAGTGCAACGGGTTATTAAATCTTTTCAAGAATGTTTTCACACATCAGAAGCTAATAAAACTGCTCCTTTGAAAGTTGCTTTGTGCGCTCCTACCCACAAAGCTAGACACGTATTAGACGCGATGGCAACAGAAGTAGGGTTAAAAGTACATATCTCAACTCTGCATAGTCTACTTCATATCATGCCTGGGGAGTACGATGAAAACGGTAAGCAAAAACTTAAACCCAATAATTATTCGGGTGAGCCTTATTACCACGAATTTAACTTGGTGGTTGTTGATGAAGCTTCCATGCTCGGACAGGAACTTCTTGATTTAATCCCTTCTCGAACTCCAACTATTTTTATGGGTGACCCCGCACAATTACCACCGATTGAAGACAATGTTGATTTATCGCCTGTTTTTAGTTTACCTATTGGCATAGAATTAACTCAAGTCATGAGATATTCTGGGGCAATTGCCGAATATGTCACATCTCTCCGACAAAATTTAAATTCACAATTTCCACCACGTTTACTGAGCCAGGGTAACATTGAAAAGATGCAGTTTGACCAATGGCTAGAATCTGCTATTGAGGCTTATAAATTTTCTCGCTCCTCAGCTAAGATTTTGGCATGGACTAATAATAGAATTAATGTTTTAAACCAGCAAATTCGCACTGCGCTTTATCCTGATGCTGAACTCATAGAAGTCGGAGAGATTTTATTTACTAAAGAACCAATCTTTTTGCATTCTGACTCTAGTAGTAAAAAAGATATTTTCATGCATTCATGTGCAGAATGCGAAGTTACAGATTTTAAGGAGTATTCCGGTAATAGACACCATTTAGTACATAGCCCATTCAAAACATACAGAATCGAAGTTAAAAATGACATGGGTAGAGAAGCGCGTCTATCTATGATTCATCCTGATGATTGGGAGTTAATCAAATATGCAGTTGCTGATGCCAAGAAAAAAATATTTGAGCTACCTGTTAAACAAAGAAGTTATGCATGGCGAGAATATTACGAGTTTTTAGAAACTTACAATCTCGTTGTCAAGGGTAGTTTGATGCACCGATTACAGTATGGCTATGCAATCACTGTTCACCAATCGCAAGGTGGGACATTTAGTAATTGTTTTGTCGATACTTCAAATATTTTTGGCTGTCGAGATGTTTTGATGCGTAATAAACTACTGTACGTTGCTTACAGTCGTGCTTCACAACAACTTTATTGCTGTAGTAAGTGGTAATAGTAAACAACCCTTTCTGTTAATAACTACTTTAGCTATTGAGTTTTAGAGACAAAAACATGATCTATGGATATCGGATCGATAAAGGTGGAGCGGGATGTTTATATGTACTTCAAGGCGACAAATTTAGGCTGGTGTGGAGAGATGCGTACATCGAATCTGCTATTTCAAGGGATTGAGATTAAAAAAGATAAGAGTAACGGTTTACCCGATACCCACACAACTACTATTACGACATCACCCGAATCTTATACTCCCACTCGTAATGAGTCAATTACCAAGGATTTCATTGCTTCACAGAACTTACCTTTCCCACCTGTAATTACTAGCTTGTTGTTTAAATGTCACGAAGCTGGATATGAGGTAAAGTGCGATCGCACTCACTGCGGCTACTACCAAATATCCTTGGGCGATGAAGACTTAGGCACTTGGTCGGAGCTTGGCGTACTTGGGGTGTTAGGGGGATTGCACGAGGAGTTTTACAGACAAAGGCTGATTCCGTCAATGGCAGCACACAAGGAAACTGTACCTGTCACAGTTGAAGAAGCTGTACCAGCTATACGAGTAAAGACTGTCGCACAAGAACCGGAACTGATCACCAGACTTGACAAGTTAAAAGGACAGCAATTAACAGAGATTCAGAACTGGTGCAACTCCATCAAGCACCTGATATCCCTAGCTATCTAATTGGTATTTCAGGGCTTGAGACTCAAGCATAGTAAGAAG
>NZ_JCACKM010000238.1:0-7229 GCF_059505385.1 Desmonostoc vinosum | reverse complement strand
AGCGGTAGCGAGTCCTCGAGCGTCAGCGGTAGCGAGTCCTCGAGCGTCATTACGAGTTACGAATTACGAATTAGTATGACCATTCCACTGCATATTTCGGAGTCCGAATCAAACGATTTATTGACCCTGGCTCGTTGTATAGCAGGGGATTTTAGTAACTACAAACAATCTTTTGAAAATCCTAAAAATTACGCTCATATCCATGTTTTTTTTCGACCGTTGCCATGGGAATTTTTCTCTGGAATTGGCTTTTATTCCGAGCAAGTTTATGACTATGATCTTTGGAATCCTTATCGACAAGGTGTGCATCGGCTAGTAGATCACAAAGACCATATCTACATTGAGAATTACGGTTTAAAAGACGCGTTTCTCTATGCTGGTGCAGCACGCGAATTGGATATCCTCAAAACAATTACGACCGACTCTATTGAACGACGGTATCACTGCGGCATGATCTTCAAGCGAGACGGAGATCTATTTCGGGGCAGTGTAGAACCTGGCAACTTATGCTTAATTGAGCGCGATGGTTGCCAAACTTACCTAGTTAGCGATGTCGAGGTTACAGAAACCACCTGGAATAGCCTCGATAGAGGCATGGATATCAACACCCATAATCAAGTTTGGGGATCTACCTTTGGCCCATTGCGGTTTGAAAAACGCGAGAGTTTTGCTCATGAAATCCCAGCTATCGTGTAACGCTTCCCTGAAGAATTTAGAACAGGCTGAAGCCAAAATGTTGCCACCAGAAGCTCAAAAAAAGATGCAATGCTGGCTCCGCAGCCGTCATTTAATTTGTTCAGGTAATTTTTTTATTTTTGAAACTGTAGATTACAGTGCCGTTGAGCGTTTTTCTGAATGTGTTGCAGCGTTAGGGGGAACCGTAATTTCAGTTGAACCTATTGATAAACTATGGATGGGAGATCATCGTCAAGTTTTTCTCTATCAGGCTAAAGCTAGTTTACATACTCCCTGTCACAACTTGAAGCAATACTGGTTAAAATATGGCGGCTTTCGGACGCGATTTGATGTGCAAGCATAATTGGGAATTGGGAATTGGAAATTGGTTATTCTCCGCGTCACCCTTCGGGTGACGCTCGCAAGCTCGCTAACGCTGCGCTAACGCAGTCGCCTGCGGAGGGAAACCCTCCTGTAGCGCTGTCTCACCGTGTCCCCGTGTCCCGTGTCCCGTGTCCCGTGTCCCCAGTCCCTTAAAATGGAACTCCATCAAATCGAAACCAATCTGCAAAACCCAAACTTTAAATATCGCCTTGATGCGATCGCATCTCTCAAAGATTATCCCTCAGAAATAGCTCTTCCTTTGCTCACTAAGCACATCCAAGATCCAGAATTTCTGGTGCGCTCTTTTGTTGCTAGGGGTTTAGGCAAGCATCAGACATCTGAATCATTCGCTGCTTTGCTCCAAATTATGAAGTTTGATAACACTCCCAATGTGCAAGCAGAAGCCGCTAACTCCCTATCTCTGTTTGGTAGAATCTCGGCTTCCCATCTGGTTGAGGCTTTTTTTATGAATGACCACTGGTTGTTACGTCGCAGCGTCTTAGCAGCTTTAGTGGAACTGGATTGCCCCGAAGAATTACTAGAGGTCTGTCTTCAGGGACTAGAGGGAGAAGATTTAACCGTACAAGAGGCATGTGTAGACGCATTAGGGAGTCTTATTAACTCGCGTCAACATCAAGCTACCCTCTCTCAACTGTTGCAACTAAAAAATTCTGAGTCAGAACGTATTCGTATAAGGGTTGCTTATGCCTTAAAACACTTTGATGACCCCGATGCCAAAGCTGCCTTGGCTCAACTTAGACAAGATGCAGATCATCGCGTAGTTGGGGCCGCAATGGAAGATTTGATTTAGGAAATGGGGAACTTGTCCCTGTTAACAGTTCCCTGCCCTAGCCAGAAGACTTTTTCAGCTGTATATTTTATTTACTTTGGAAGTCTCTCAGCACTCTCTAGCTTTTGTATCAGATAACCTATTGGCAGGGCTTCAATAGCATAATGGGCGAAAAAAATACGCTCCTTCTCAGAGAATTTTAATTCATCAGATAAAGCACGGAGAATTTCAGCACCAGCAATCAAATTATCTTTTGAAAAAGTACCTGTTTTAATCTTGTCTATAGATTTTTGAACTTTCTTTCGTTGTTCAGCATTGCATTTGTCTAAGTTGGGTGCAAACAAAGTTTTTTGATCTCGTGTTGCATTAAAATAAAACGTATTAATATCTTCTGGATAAACTCTCGCAAATCGAGCAACTCGTTCTTCCCGGATATTTGCAACGCTCTGCTCTTGTTCACAAGGACGCATCAAAGTAGATAGCGCCCAAGAAATACCGCCTGCTAGATACACTCTAGGCAAATTTTGCGCTCCAGGTTTTCGCTGAATTAGATCTCGTATTTCCGGAATTAATATCTTACGTTTTGTGTCTACTGCTGCTGTAATAAAATCGGTATTTCCTCGGCTATTGTTGATTTCATCAGTAAAAGTTTTTGTGCCATACATAATTGAAAATGTGACATTTTCTGGTTTTTGAGCGCTTTTCAGATATGCTCCTTTAGTGTTGCCTGAGCCAATATCGATCATGACAACTTGCTCACGCCTCCACTGTGGGACGACACCATCAAAAACTAGGTTAGCTTCTTCCTCAGCAGAAATAAAATCTACTGCTCTCCCTGTTTGTTGCTGAATCTCTTTTGCCAGAGCCTCTTTATGAGGAGCTTTCTGTGCAACTCCACTACTACCATAGATAATTATTTGCTCACAAGGTATACCAAACCGTTCTTGAATTTCACCGAACATAGCTTTAACAGAATTGATGGTTTCTGTTTGTGCTTTGGGATCTACAGGATTGGCATTACGTTCTGGAATTTCTTCCTCTCTAGCAATAAATTTAAATCCTTCAGTATTGGGAGTTGCTAATTCTTGAATTACTTCTCCTTTTATACCTTTGCTACCAACTTCAATAACGCCATATAAATTGCCTGACTTTTTCACAATAGTACTTTCACTACATTGTGAAGAAGACTGTGGAGGAGACTGTAAAGAAGACTGTGAAGAGGACGAATTTGTTAATGTTTTGTTTGTTCCTCCTCTTCCCATCACAATTGTGAAAATCGCTCCTCCAGAGAGAATAAGAAATATTAAACCACCTAAAACAATTGGCCATCTCAAGATATTGC
This sequence comes from Desmonostoc vinosum, assembly GCF_059505385.1. NCBI lineage: Bacteria > Bacillati > Cyanobacteriota > Cyanophyceae > Nostocales > Nostocaceae > Desmonostoc > Desmonostoc vinosum. Next base: position 4,038 of record NZ_JCACKM010000238.1, on the reverse strand, counting down.
CATTTGTAGCTGTAGTTCTGGTTTGAGTTTTTGTTTGTTTAAAACCTGTCAAGCGTTGTAAAATTTCATCCGCATTAGTAGGACGTTGTTCTACCAAAGGTGCCATCAGCCAATCAATCAGCTTGATGAATTGAGGCGAAATCCCAGAAGCAAACTCATGCCAGTCTAATGAATTATCGTCGGTATAATTAAACTCACCCAAGTCTTTTTTTGTCAGTAAGTAAACGATTGTGCGTCCCAGAGAAAAGAAATCAGATTGAGGCACAGCATTGCCTTGTATTTGCTCTTGCGCTGTATAGTTAGTGGAATATACATAAGTATTGCTTCTCTTTGGTTGAACGCTGGAAAATTTTCCGACTACGCCAAAGTCAATTAGTGCCAGTTGTCCATTAGGCTTAAGAATAATATTTGATGGTTTAATATCGCGGTGGATAAGTCCTTGATTGTGAACTTCTCTCAGAATACGAACTAACTGTTCTAGCCATAGCAAAGCAGATTTTTGATCGATAGGTTTATCTAATTGATCTAGATACTCTTCCAAATTCATCCCGACAATTTTTTCCATGACTAAGCAATACAATGATGCCTGCTCGTTTTTTGGGGTGTATTGGAAATAATCTTCAGCTTTGGGGATTCCTGGATGATTTGACTTGCTTAAAACTTGGAACTCTCGCTCAAATAACTCTATAATTTTTTGTTTATTAACATCTTCTGTTAATTGCCAATCTCTCAAAACTTTCAAAATTTTAGGGACATCTTGATACAGTACCTCATAGGTATCAGCGCAGCCTCCCTGGTTACTTAACAATCTAGTGACTTGGTAACGTCCTTGAAGTAATAATTCTGAACCACAGTTATGACAAAATAAAACACTGTCGGGATTAGCAAACCTACAGTTTGGATTAATACAAAGAGACATGACATTTTTTATACTTAATACAGAAATATACAGTATTCTTATATAAAAAATATTAAATTTTCATAAAGTATAAAACAAATACCAGTAAATATTTTCCCTACTCTTCATGGGTATTGTGAGTTTAAGGAAATTTTTCATGGTCAATTTGGTATAAAGCTTTGTCTAACTTATTAGCGATTTTTCTGGAATTTACTTACATTACTTATGAAGGATTGGTTCTCATTTCATCTTGGTTAGGATGAAACGGTAGAGTTTGTAAAGTTTTATGACATATAGTGCTGTTGGGAATCTTGAGCAAGTCGTAGAAAAGTTCCAGAGTTTTGATACTGATTGTCAACTGGCTTTGCTGTGGTATGTCTACGAAGACTTTGGCGGAGCAATTAGCCAAAAAGATTCTACTGATGTAGCAGGATATGAGGCTCTTGATTCACTTGTACCTGAAATTCAACAGATGACTCCCGAAGAGCAATTGCAGATTATGCGCGACCTTTTGGGAAGAGCAAACACACCAATTAATCAAACTTATGGCAGTATGGATACTGCTAACAAGTTAGCTTTTTGGTATCGCTTAGCACAAAGTATGGATCAAAAAGCGATCGCTCAAGTTCCGTCTAATTACTCGCTGTCGTCTGAAGCAGAAGAGTTTCTCCAACATTTCAATCAAATGGACTTTGATCGCAAGGTAATCTTCATGCGGAACGTGGTATCCCAACTGGGCGTTAACGCCAACAACTAGAATATATGTTTAGTGCGGGCACTGTAGCAAAAAGGCTACAGTGCCCGCACCTGTTTAAATAAGATGAGCAATGAAATGTATCGAAATAAGTTTTTTTCTGTATGTATTAATTACGCGCTTCGCAGCGGTAGCGAGTCCGCGTTCGCTTTTAGCGTCTCGTAGAGAGCATCATTACGAATTACAAATTACGAACTAACATAAATCCCGCTTTTGAAGCTTTATATTTGATATATACTGCTACACTAACTTGGCATTAATGTCTATAATATCGTATCAACATTTACAGAAATTAACTGTCAGCGTGCCAAAATGAGGAGCTAGCAGTACTAGTTTGGTATTCTTATTGACAACATGGGGGGAAAGCTATGATTAACGACATCTCAACAGAAGGTCAAATGACCTGGAAAATAGAAGGAGCCACAGATTGTGCCTTACACTTACGGCATCATCCATCAGAGCCGTGGCGACCCTATGAAGAGTTTCCAGAGTACTTTCTGCCCGACCCCCGCGATTTCTCAAAAGGATATGCAACCTTTTTGGCATTACTAAAAAAAGGTTGGAAAACTGTTTGACACTCCCAGACCTGAAGGTACGGGGATTCTGTAATCTACCTCGTCACTTGCTCTACCAGGTTTTCACCAAGCAAAGTAGAGGCAACGAGTCCTACAGCGTTACTTCGGGACTGCCCGTCCCTAGTTGAGGCAGTGCTTTGCGATAATGTGACAAGATGTAAAGATAGTTATAGATAACTTGACACAAGTACTTTATTGTATCCACCGCCTGCAAGAGGTTTAAATTTCTATGACGTTTCAGCCGCAGATTGTTCAGCTATCCCCAGAGTCTTTGATAAAAGAGTTTTTCCAGCAATCAGCAGGGGATTGGCGATCGCAGCGTCGCTATTACACGCTTGGTGATGGTGAAGTGCAAGAAGTAGTTAGTTTCATCACCGTGCGGTTTTTGGAGCAAGGAAACGAGGAGTTAATCAAGTTAGCTCATTTACACGAAATGGAAGATGAAACTGCATTGACCTGTGGAGCTTTGACGACATGGGAAAGTAATTACAATAGGCCCAGTGCCAAACAGAGTAAAGGTTCAACAGTATTTGGGGTTTTGGGGATAGAATTATATCGCGATCGCGGATTTTCCACCACCAAACCGATCATTGCTCAGTACTCCATGCGCGACCCCAAAACCATGTGCTTAAGAACAGAGTACAGCGGGAACTTATTTGAAGAAGAAATCAAACTAATTGGTACTCAATACCGCACCCGCCAAACCATCATTTCCCGCGCCGGCGAAGAACAAATGATAGGTCAGTATTTAGAAAAGCGATCGTAACAGTCATTTGTCATTTGTCATTGGTCATTAGACCTGCCTTGAAAATAGGGAGTGGGGAGTGGGGAGTGGGAAAGAAATATTTTCATAGTTCATTCTTCAACTCTCTCGACCAGAGGCAGTGGCTCCCCAAAACCACGCTGCCTTGCCTCTGCGTGTTAGCGTTCGCGAAGCGTCTCGTAGAGAAGCGGGGCGTAGCCCAACAAAAAAATATTTATTCTTAACCCAATCCCTAATCCCCAGCGATGCACTGAGAGCTTATCGAAGTGTTCCTTTTACTTTGCTATGTACTTAATGTAATGCACGATCGCCTCTGCTGTTGGCACATTAGTTGCTAGGATAACTTGGTTAATATTACATAACCTCAGCAGTGCTTCTTCGTTTGCTTGTCCCGGTTGAGGTTGCAGAAAATCTCTTAAGAAAATAACTGCGAACACTTCGCCAGAACCAACTAAGGAAGCAATTGTTTGATATCCTCCAGATGTGGCTGCTGGGATTTCTTGAGTAACGGTTATACCCGCCTGGTGTTTTAAGACTTCACTAATAGATGGCCATGTAATTGTGGTGATCTTTGAGAACAACTCTTGATGCTGAGCAATAAACTCGGCAAGTTCTGTCTTTTTAGTTTCGTGAGCAATAAGTACTACTTGTGTGTCAGTCATCATTTGAGCAGGCTCATTTATATTTGTTTCTTCTGGTTCTGTTGTGTCTTCGGTGACTTCGCTGATTTCCTCTTGAGCCTGAATATTATTATCTTCAGTATCTTCTGTGTCTTCTTCAAATGCTGAGATGTCTGTGTCTTCCTCGGTGGCGATCGCTTCAGGAGATTCGACTTCTTCTAGTTCTTCCTCGGTGGCGATCACTTCAGGAGATTCGACTTCTTCTAGTTCTTCCTCGGTGGCGATCGCTTCGGGAGATTCGACTTCTTCTTCGGTGGCGATCGCTTCGGGAGATTCTACTTCTTCTTCGGTGGCGATCGCTTCGGGAGATTCTACTTCTTCTTCGGTGGCGATCGCTTCGGGAGATTCTACTTCTTCTTCGGTGGCGA
>NZ_JCACKM010000237.1:0-7415 GCF_059505385.1 Desmonostoc vinosum | reverse complement strand
TTATCAGCCAGAAAATTTATTTTCTGGCGAGTATCCAACTTTTGCAAGAGGTCTATTGACCAAATAATTCGTAAAACTTCCGACTTTGCTCAGTACAAGTTCGTAATGACGCGACGCTCCTGTGTCGCTACCGCTGACGCTCGTACCGACGCTCGATGACTCGCTAACGCTACCGCTGCGAAGCGCGTAATTTCTGGTTTCAAGCCCCTCTGTTACAAGGCAAGCGCAATTATGCACTACTGCGGTGACTTTGGGATAATGGCTTGCGTCGCAATGAGATAGTCAATTTAAATGTGCATGACTTTAACCTTTTTGTAATGGGAATCTATACCTTGCTTCACAACTTTTCGTCTTTAAAGGCGTTAGCGTAGCGGGACGAAGTTCGGTTTTAGACCCGATTGTTTCGATGATAGAGATTTCCCGCTTAAGCGTTCCCTATTCCCTGTTCCCTTTTAAATAGATTACTGTCTAGCTAGTTGTTTGAGATGATTGAAAGTCTTGCTGTAGCTGAGTTACAACCCCAATTTATAAAAATTTTCTATCAATGGGTTGACTGTAGGCATATAGTTAAATTGGAGAATTACGCGATAAATCCATCTCAACAGAAAAAGCTATGAGAGAAAAACCCAAACAACAAATGCGGATATGGGCGATGTTGTGTCATCTCTCAGCATTGTTGGCGTGGATGTTGCTATTTTTTTTAGTGTTTCTCGGTATTCCTCTTTATTTACCTCTGAACCTTTTAGCACCGCTGGTAATTTGGCGATTTAAAAAATCACAGTATCCCTGGATTGATTTACAAGGCAAAGAATCTTTAAACTTTCAAATATCTTTAACATTTTATACCTTAGTTGTCATATTCATCTCCTTGTTTCTAGTGTTAACTAGTTGTGGTATAGCAGTGACTGCTAATGGCACAGGAAATGAAATGAAGACAACTTTAGATAGTTTACTAATTATGTTTATGTTGTTAATTTTATTGGTAATGTTACTACAATCATTTTTAGTAACTTTTGCTGCTATTAAAGCTTACAGAGGCGAGCATTTTCGCTATCCTTTGACGATGCGACTTTTACGGTAAAAAAGCTTTGATAAAGAATAATTATGGTAAGATGCGACGAGGCTTTCTAAGTAGTTGCTTATGATTGGGGTTGCGATCGCCGGCACTGGATTTGGTCAAAAAGTTCACATTCCTGGATTTCAAGCACATCCACAGACTGAGGTGGTTGCTGTTTATCATCGGGATATCAACAAAGCCAAAGCTATAGCAGCATCCCATCATATTCCCCACGCCTGTGACACAATCGCAGAGATTGTTGCTTTACCAGAAGTACAAGCAGTTAGTATATCTACACCACCGTTTTTGCACTATGAAATGGCGAAAACTGTGCTACAAGCACACAAGCATTTGTTACTCGAAAAACCCGTTACCTTAAACGTAGTCCAAGCCAAAGAATTGTATGAATTAGCAAAAAACAAAGGCGTAATCGCAACCGTAGACTTTGAATTTCGCTTCATCCCAGGATGGCAGTTCTTGTCTGAACTGTTATCACAAGGTTATATAGGTGATTTACGCTTAATTAAAATTGACTGGTTAGGTTCCTCTCGTGCTGATACCTCCCGTCCTTGGAATTGGTATTCCTCCAAAGAAAAAGGGGGTGGTGCATTGGGGTCTTTAGGTTCCCACACCTTCGATTATATTCACTGGCTATTTGGGCCAGTACGCAGATTAAGCGCCCATTTAAATACCGCCATTCCTACAAGAATTGACCCCAGTAGCGGCGAAATCAAGCCAGTAGAAACAGATGATAACTGTCTACTATCACTAGAATTAGCCAATGGAACACCTTGCCAAGTTGCTATCAGCGCAGTTGTTCATGCATCAAGGACACATTGGATAGAAGTGTATGGCGATCGCGCTACATTAGTCTTAGGCAGTGAAAACCAGAAAGATTACATACATGGCTTTCGCCTTTGGGGTTCCCAGCCAGGTAAACCTCTGACAGAAATAGAAATACCCAACCGATTAATCTTCCCCAAAAACCACGCTGACGGACGTATCTCTGCATTTATTCGCGTCATCGACCAATGGGTACAAGGAATCAAACGCCAGCAGCAAACCATACCATCCTTGCGAGAAGGGGTTTACTCTCAATTACTCATGGACTTATCCCATCAATCTCACACCACAGCAACTTGGGTAGATGTCCCAAGTTTAGAAGCTTTTTTAGATAAAGATTAGACTTCTTGCAAAAATCGTTCTTTTTGCGTTCTTCTTGGCGCGGCAGTCGCTCATGAGGGAAACCACGCCATTTGCTTCAACTCTCTCGACCAGAGCAACGCAGTGGCTCCCCAAGACCGCGCTGCCTTGCCTTTGCGTGTTATAAGCTAAAAAACATCTAAATTACATAATCAAATTAAATAAAACTCTTGTGGGGTGGGCATCTTGCCCGCCCTAATTATGCAAGTTATATATGGAACAGCTTATCATGTCTGGCTAATCACTTATCATAAAAATTTCTCCCTTGTCCCCCTTCGGGTGACGCTCGCAAGCTCGCTAACGCAGTCGCCTGCGGAGGGAAACCCTCCTTTACTCGCTGTCTCACCGCGTCTCCCTATCTCCGCGTCATCAACGTTTCGTAAATTAAATAGACAGGCAAAAATACATCGTTTATTTATGGGAACTTCACAGATATTGCTAGAGTCTACAGCCAGGTATGTTTGTAAATTAATGTAAAAATCAAAACATCTGCCAAAAGCCATATAGCCCCAAATAGCTATGGTTCAGTCTCTGCAAAGTTTATCTGCTGTGCTTCGGCAATGTGCGACTTACACAGCCATTTTCGCCTTGTGTACTGCCTGCGGTTCTATGCAGGCTCAGAGTAATGTCCGTGATTCTCCTGTGTCCACTCAAATAGCTACTTCTACTCAAGTAGTGGCTTTAGGGAAGTTAGTACCAGAGGGAGACGTGATTAAGATATCGGTAGTGAATGCTCAAGATAGCCGTGTTAACCAAATTTTGGTGAAAGAGGGCGACTTTGTGAAGACAAATCAAGTAATTGCCGTTCTCCAAGGACAGAATCGAGCTGAACAGCAATTGAGGGATGCTCAGGCAAATGTAGCAATTAAGCGATCGCAATTGTTGAAAATTCAGCAAGGAGATGCCAAACAAGGAGAAATTGCCGCCCAGCGTGCAGCAATCACTGAGTTGGAGGCACGATTCCGCACAGAAACCAAACAGCGACAAGCAACAATTGCCCAAGCCGCAGCCACCATTCGCAATGCAGAGTTAAAATACCAACGCTATGTTACCCTAGCCCAAGAAGGGGCAGTTAAGCGTTCTGAGCTAGACGATGCCCAAGAAGAATTTGACAGGGCGAAAGCCATACTCTCGCAAAATCAAGCCGAATTAGAAAATACTACATCCACTATCCAGGCACAACTTGCTAAAGAAAAAGCAAACCTCAAGCGATTACAGGAAGTGCGGCCAGTTGATGTGCAAATTGCTAAAGCCGAACTAGAACAAGCACAAATCCAGGTAGAACAGAACAAAGCAGTATTAGAAGATACACAAGTAAGAGTACCCATCGCCGGGCAAATTTTGCGAATCAACACTCGTGTTGGTGAACAGGTGAATACCCAAGAGGGAATTGCCGAACTCGGACAAACAAAACAGATGTACGCGATCGCTGAAGTCTACGAAACTGATATCGTCAAAGTCCGCCGAGGACAGCAAACAACAATTAACAGCGAGTATGGCGGCTTCAGTGGCGAGATTCATGGCAAAGTCGCTCAAATAGGTTTACAAATTGGCAAAACCCGCCTCAATCAAGACCAAAATAACCCAACCACCGATGTCAATGCCCGTGTAGTAGAAGTAAAAATCCGCATCGATCCCAAAGATAGCCCAAAAGTAGCCACCTTAACTGGTATGCAAGTGCGAGTCAAAATAGATATTTGAGGAGATGAAGGGAATTATTAAAGAATGCAAAATGTTTCGTACCCTGCGGGATCTTGCTACAAAATTTAAGGTTTCTATTTGCATATCGACACTGCTTTTCTCCTACTTGACTTTCGGCTATGACAAAATTGAGTATACAAGAGGCATATGATTTTTATAAAAAATACATTTACAACCAAGAACTTATTAGTTTATTGAGAGAATATAATATACGAATTCCTGGAAGCATTTCGCCACAGCTTTGGGAGTTGTTCGGTGCTATCTTAACTGGAGATAGAGGTACTGGCAGCTATGGAGCTGACCTTAACAATTATGAGATAAAATCTAGTCTTGATACTAATTCATTTGAGTATCAGTATCATCTTAAAACAGGTCAGGGCAAGCTTTTAAAAGACATGATTGTAGATCATGTGTTTGTATCCTACAGTCGAGATTATAGAAATATTACAGTTCGCCAACTTCCTGGAGATTTTCTTTTAGAAATTTTCCAAAGTTGGTTGCCCGGTTTAGAGGAACGCTACAGCAATCAAGAATCTAATCGTCGATACCGCAAAAGTATCAGCTACAGTACAGTAAAAACACATGGTCAAGTGGTTATGAATATTCAAGATGGAATATTAATATTTCCGCAAGATTAGTTAGGCAGTAGGTAGGGAAGCTTTCAACGTGCTATTTAATTCATCAAAAAGTGGATTAAGATAATTTTTAACAATCCATTCAATCACGGGAACGCAAACAGCATCACCAAAGCCAAAAAGTATATTGTTAAATGAAACATTCTGAGGGATTAAGTACTCTGGTGCCCCCATAAGACACGCACTTTCACGAGCGTTAATTAACCTAGCATCAAAACACCTTTTACCAGATCTGACAATAATTTGACGTGCGCTTCCGCCTTTAGGAGTTCGTAAACATCCTGCGATTCCATCAATTCTTAATTCGGCCGTTGATTGTTTAGTGCAATCACGTATCCTTGTACGCCGAAAGACAGTTCCATATGACCAATACTCATTTTGCATCATTAAACGAATTTGGGCTTTATGACGCTCGAACATTTGATTGAATAAATACTCTGTTCGTTCTTTCGTCCACCATTTCTCAGTTTGATCAACAATATCAGCTAAACATATTGTTCTTTGAGGCAAGTCTGGTAAATTACGAAGGTTCCATCTAATTGTTGGATTAGCAGCAATAAAATCTTTAACTTTTTGTGGTCTTGCACAGGTCTGCTGACTCATTATATGTTCTATGTCATTGGAAGTGTGTGATAAACCAAACAGATTACCTACTATAAATAGACGTACCCTGCTTTGCGGAACAAAGTGAGCAGCATCAATAACTAAAATATCGACTGCATAACCAAGATTATTTAAAGCTTTTAAAGCAATAATTAGATCTTTTCTGTACCCGGAAGTTAGAAAACCTTCTACATTCTCAATAAGAATTAAAGGAGGTTTATTCATTGAATGAATTTCACCTATTTCACTAATAAGTCGAATAAATTCCCAGAAAGTAGATGATTCTCCAGAATGCAATCCACTCCTAGATCCTGCAACGGAGATGTTAGTACATGGAAAAGATGCATGAGCTAAAGTTATTTGAGGAACTTTAGCTCCTGTTATTTCTTTAATATTTTTACAGTGATAATGCTCTCCTCCAAAATTTCCTTGATACATTAAGCATTTTTCTTCATTATGATCAAGAGCATACTTGACCTGCCATCCTTGCTTTAAAAGACCCATTGTGACAAGACCAATTCCTGCAAAAAAGTCTGCTGCTGTTTTTTCAAGCTTCATTTGCTTTAGTCATCTAAGGAATCTTGAACGTAGAAAAACGGCCCTGTAACACTTTTTTGTCCAATAATCTGGACTAGCTTAATTGCAACATTCGCATATCTACTGCTTTTGCCCTGTTCTGCCGCACTTACATTTGATTGGCAAGAACCAATAATTTGAGCAGCTTCAACCTGACTTAAGCTAGCCTGTTCACGAAGCTTACGAGCTAGTTTTCCTAATTGTTTAATGTTTAAATAGGTCATTTAATTAATTATTATAGCCATTTTGACTATAATAATCAAGAACAGTGTAGTAAATTCTTGGTTGTATAGTCTACCTCATAGTTGCTAGTGAAATTCCCCCTACTCAAAATCTCAATAGAAACTCCTCTAGCTTGGGCACAGTTATCTCATCAAAAGGTTCGCTTGGCTGTCGCAACCACAGGCGTATGCTTTGCCAATATTCTCATGTTTACCCAGCTAGGACTCCTAGCAATGTTGACAGAGGGGTCAACTCGCCTACATGAAAACTTAGGTGGAGATTTGCTATTGTTATCCTCATTCAGCCCAAGTTTAAACTTCAGGATATCTTTTCCTCTTGCTTACATTTATCAAGCATCTGCAATCAATGGTGTTACCAATGTTAGCCCTGTTTATATTAGTAGGGCAAATTGGGTAAATCCCAATCAATTATCTAGGCCAGATAACTCCGATCAAAAACGCCGTCGAGGAAGTTTCTTTGGTAACGAAGTCAGGGTTATTGCTTTTAATCCTGTGCAATCTGTTTTGAAGTTACCAGAGGTAAATCAACAACTAGCAAAATTAACTGCACCAAATGTAGTGTTATTTGATCGCTTATCCCAACCTTCTTTAGGTGAAATCCCTCAAATACTTGCTAATCAAAAAGAGTTAGCAACTATCATGGACAATCGCCGTATCTATGTAGTTGGACTCTTCAGTATAGGCAGTTCCCTGAATGATAAAGGTAATGTGATTATGAGTGACTGGAATTATGCTCAACGCAATGGGCAAGATAGCCTCAAGCAAGTTCGAGTAGGGGTAGTTACTTTGGAGAAAGGCGCAAATCTCAGCGCAGTTCAAACACAGTTGCGTCAAAGTCTTCCCTCAGATATTAACGTGCTTACCCACAAGGAATTAATTCAACGAGAACAGCAGTTTTACGAATCACAACCAGAGGGAATTATCCTCAAGTTTGGTACGATTGTCGGCTTTATTGTGGGGGTAATTATTCTCTATCAAGTTCTTTATTCAGATGTCAGCGATCACCTATCAGAGTACGCCACCCTCAAGGCTATGGGTTACGCCGATCGCGCCTTATTATTAGTAGTATTGCAAGAAGCTGTAATTCTTGGTGTGATGGGATTTATCCCTGGTTTTGTCGCCTCATTAGGTATCTATCAATTGCTGGCAACACTCACCAGAATTCCCTTAACTATGAAAGCGAGTGTAGCCATTCAGGTATTTATTTTAACTATTATTATGTGTGCTGTGTCTGGTGCGATCGCCACCACTAAACTCCGTTCTGCTGATCCCGCCGACGTATTCTAAGGACATTATCCCAATTCTCTAAAATTACCAAAACAGGGAGTAGGGAGTAGGGAGTGGGGAGTGGGGAGTAGGGATACAAAAACATTAAAAACTGTCTTTTGTGGGTTATTG
>NZ_JCACKM010000236.1:0-7436 GCF_059505385.1 Desmonostoc vinosum | reverse complement strand
TAATTCGTAATTCGTAATTCGTAATTCGTAATGACGCGACGCTCCTGTGTCGCTACCGCTGACGCTCGTACCTCGCTACCGCTTCGCTAACGCTAACGCTAACGTAATTAAGTTTTGTAATGAGGATTTAGCGCAAAGTCACTCTTTGGGTTTCCTCCTCACTGACGGCAGTTGTTCATGGGGGAAACCACGCCACTTGCTTCAATCCGGGAAACCCGTCCAACGCAGTGGCTCCCCAAGATCACACTGCCTCAACTTTGTAAGACAGACCCCAACACAAAACTTGTCGATTATAGAACTGGGGGACTTAAACCCACGAAACTAGTTAATTGTGACGAATTAAATCTTGCTTAGTGCCTGCTAAATTTATTAACTCACGCTAACAACCAACCAAATAACTCCCTGACTGTTAGCCGTAACTCGGATGCCAAATCTGGTACAGGAATTAAAGCATCCAAGTCATCTAATAAAATTGGTTGTTGATTGCGGAGTAGAATCGTTTGTTAACCTCTACGGTTTTTCCGGCTTTTGCCACAATTCTCTCAATCTCAGCGACAAGCTTCTCAAGTTTTTTTCCGTCTTCTCTTGGCATTCTTTAAGTTTTTGATACTGACTAAGCTAAAAAACATCTAAATTACATAATCAAATTAAATAAAACTCTTGTGGGGTGGGCATCTTGCCTGCCCTAATTATGCAAATTATTATGTGGAACAGCTTACTACCCTTAGTGTACTGCCCTAACCAAAAGCGAAGCAGGCTAACGGCTAAAGTGAGCGGCGGCAGATATGACCTAGACGAAGCGCAAAGACTCTGTACCGTCCGCTCCACTGTTTTGTTAGCCTGCGCTTTCGATCTTAGCTAATTGGGAACGGAATACCTCACAACCTAAAAATGACCGCGCTTTAACACCTGATCAACTCTAGGAGCAGTATCATTCACCAAAGTCTGGATTTTATCAATCATCCTTTGAAAAACGTCAGGGTAATATTTTGAAGCATCAATAAAATCAGCATATTCCTGTCGGTACTCTCTCCTGGATTCTGGCGTTCTGTATTCTTGTCGAATATTTGCAGACATACGCCTAGATTTTCTGACAATCAATACATCATCAATCTGTGTTGAGGTAATTGATACTGGAGTCATATCTAAAAACTCACACACCAAAAAATAGAGCGAGCTAGGGACAGCTATCTTAAGATCTCTGCTGGTAGCTACAGCCTCTTGGAACATCGTTTTATCCAGATTGGTTTTACACTCAGCACAAATGTAGCCAAGATGAGATTCAACAACTTTAGAACCTGTAAAATCACTATTAAAAGCAGCTTTTAGATATAGCTTCTTTCCTAATACAAAGTCTTGGTTTTTCGTTCTCAAAGTTGGTTCACCCCCTTGACCCGGATTACCGAGAGAAGAAAGGAAACTTAAGCCTGAAAAAGTGCTTTTAGTACCAATTTTAAACGAATCATCGATTCCCCTTAAACTTCTATATACCAGTTGAGGCAAGAACTCTTCTAAAATCGTATTATCAAGTTTAAGTTGACCTTTCTGACGATACAGAAAGTTGTCTGGGCTGTCGAAGATCAAATCAAGTTCGATAAATCTCTTGTAACGGTTAGTTGCTTCAACCAATCTTTCTACGGTATCAGGTTGTCCACTTTCTACAGATTCAAGTTCCCGAATCCATTGTTGATATTTTTTCTGTGCTTCTTCCACTGCATCTCTGTCAGCAGCAGGGAGTCTAGAGTTACTTAAACAGGCTAAAAGCTTGTCGTAGTGAGGTGTTGGTAACTGAGGCATTGGTTTATTATTCTTTGTTGAATCGTAAACTGCTGAGTGAGAAGTAGTTAGTTGACTGATATCATGATGAGAATTAGCTAACTAACTAGTGAGAATAGGAGATTTACCTAATTTTGGTACTTTCTCAATCGCATCAATGAGACTGTGCTTATTTCCATCAGGGACAACTGCTAAGCCACAAATCAGAATCTCATGAGCGACACTCCTCGCAATTTCATCCCAGTTTGACGTTGACATCTCAATATCTCTTTTAACGAGATGCAAAATATCCTCGCGAATATTTTTCCCAAATTTATTTTTGAAGGTGCGCTTTTGAGTCGTTACTAATTCAAAAGCACCTGATCTTCTTGAAATATTGGAGATAATTTCTGAATTGCAGAATGGCACGCCTAAGACATTAGATTCATACCCCACTACAAAAATCAAACGAGAGTTAGATTTGCAAACACGATGCATCTCTTTTAGAACAAGAGCCATATCTAGACAGTATTGAATTACTGTAAAAAATCGATTGGCGCGGTTCGCTCTGTTTGAGCCTATTTCGGATTTAGCTATTTTGAGTAAGTCCCAACCTAGTGTCTCTGCTGAACGTCTGTAATTTTGGTGGTAGTTAAAAACATTAATATATGGAGGAGATGTAACAACGAAGTCTATAGTTTCTTCCGCAAGAGGTAGACTACGTGCATCGCAAAGTGAGGTAGTAACTGGTAAATCAGAATATGGCAGATTATCGATGACTCGGCAAAGAGAAGTAAAGGTATGGTGAATGCGATCCACAGTAAGGGAATTATTCGCCAAATCAAGCAATATCACTGATGCATCTATAATTGCCTTCTCATTGCTACTTGCGTGATCGTAAATGTTTGAGAGAGTTTGCTGAAAGCTGGCTAATTCAACCTCTTTAGGCAAACTCGCATTAAAGAGAATTTGCCTTGGGAAATAGCTTTCCAGTTTATCTCGTACTAAATTGAGACTCTCTGCACGTTTACTGCTTTCAAGATTGGCAAATCCGTATATTTTACTAAGAATCCATGCTGCTGGATTCACTTCGTATCCAAAAGCTTGAAGACCGAAACATGCCGCTTCATACAGAACAGTGCCACTACCTACAAAAGGATCAAGAACAGTTGCATTCCTCGGACAGTAAGTAAACAATAAGCTTTCAATTAACTGAGGTGAAAACTGTCCACGCCATGTAAATATATTTGAACGAGTTTTATCTTCGATATCTAAGACGTTTTGAGAAATTGGTATGTCAAACTTACTCAGTTTTTGCGTCAAAAACCTTTCTCTCAACTTGTTCAATAAAAATAAGCTACCTTGCATCGGTTACACTTTAAGACTAAGTTGCCTGCTAAATACCTCACATTGCTGAAATGCAATCAGAAGGCAAATTATATCTGATTTCTGGCTTAAGTGAACTAGCAAAGACTTAAGATTCAATGAGATGACTTAAACATTCTTCATAAAGGAGATAGCTTCGCCAAACGTAGACAGATCGACTTAAAGCTACCACAGCCTACAAACGAAGCAGGCTAACAATTGAGATGAGCCGCCGCACATAATCTAGAACACTCAACACGTAATCTATCGACGGTCGGCTCCATCAATTTGTTAGACTGCGCTCACTTGCTTCAAAGACGATATGGGTTAATCTATGGCTTCCAACTACCATCAAACCATTTGTGGTAGAGCGCAAAATCACCGCCCCTTACAAAGACATCAATTCTGTTATTGCTCCAAGAAACTGCGGTTGGATCTGATGTGAGAAAACCACCCAGAGATTCCCAATTAGACCAGCCATGTTCGTCAAAATATCTGTGCCACAGCGCGTTGTCTTCACCCCGCACGTAAACATCCAGATGTCCTGGACGGGCTGAGCAAACGTCAGGACTAGAACTCAGACTGCCGCCCAAAGATTCCCAATTAGACCAAGCACCATCGAACCACCTGTGCCATAGTGCGTTGTCTCCACCTCGTGCAAAAACATCGATTCGATTATTTCCCCATGACACAGCCGTTGGATCTGAGGTGAGAATTCCACCTAGAGGTTCCCACTCAGACCAGCCGTGTTCATCAAAGTATCGATGCCACAGCGCGTTGTCACTGCCCCGCACGTAAACATCCAGGTGTCCTGAACGGGCTGAGCAAACATCAGGTCCAAAGGTTAGTTCACCCCCCAAAGATTCCCACTCAAACCAATCACCATCGAACCATTTGTGCCATAGCGCGTTGTCTGCGCCACGAGCGAAAACATCAATCCGACCATTAGCCCAAGAGACAGCACTTGGATCTGAGGTTAAGATTCCACCTAAAGATTCCCAGTCTGACCAACCACCATCGAACCATTTGTGCCATAGTGCATTGTCACCACCACGAGCAAAGACATCCAGTCGTCCGGATGACCACGAACAAACGTCAGGTCCCGAATTCAGAAATCCTCCCAACGGTTCCCAACCCGTAACCGGAGGTTTTGAAAGAGCAGCAGCGGATGTTCCTAATGGGGACGGTTTTCCATCGCTGTTTAGGGCGATACCGCCCGAAAATACGACGTAATACAAGGAATTTTCCTTTTTGCTTCCTACAAATATACCTGTAGCAGCGTCAGCTTCACCTTTTCTCCCTGCAAGCTCAGGGCTAATCACAGAGAAGCTACCAAGTATATCATCGTCACTTCCAGAATCTCTTTCCCAAAAATAGACTGTTTTCGTCGTATCGTATGGAATTCGTAGATCAGGGGTGGCTCGACGGTTTTTATCACCAAATGCAAAATAGTCGCCAGCAGGCCATATCTTTTGCTGTCTTTCCTGGTCAGAAAGACTAATATAGAAATCATCTGAGCCATCAAGGCCAAGACGGTCAATCAGATCGGTTACCTGCTTCCATACGTCTCCCGCCGCGTTTATTGCATCTTTTAGCACACTAAGAGGAGTCAATCCTGTTAACGCTCCAGCCGTTCCTAGCAGCCTGTTCTGTGCGCCCAAGATGTCATTTAAAAGTTTCGAGAACGCTGCATCATTCTCTTTCCAGAAAACACCTGTACCTGTTGTTATACATTCTATGTACAGAATGCGCAGTGTCGGCATGATTGTATCCTCCAGTAATTTCCACTTAGAGTTGATTAAAAATCCACGCTTACAAGCTATTTTCTCTATCGCGATCACTCCTCTCGCAGTAGATCGTCCTTGCGTGTCGTGGATGTTGAGTTTTGCAGGGTGTCAAAGATGACCAGATCATTGTGAACGAATGCTCGACCTAACCCAACCTACGAGAGGGCAATCAACTGATTGATAGATCAAGAAGTTTGCCCATCTAAATCTGATTTTGCGAGGACGATCGCAACTTACGCAGTACCCTTGCAGGTAATTTCTACGTAGATTTATGTAGGTGTTACCGTATTTAGTCTTATCTAAAGCAAAATTTTTGTATTCTAGATTCTTGCGATCGCATTCCAAGTTCTTGCTATTTTTCGCGTAGAAATATCATCGGTGTGACTCCTACACAACGTTTGAAATGATAATTTAGATGTCCTTGACTGGAAAAGCCAACGGATATTGCGATTTCCGATAGGGGCATCCCGCGATTCAGTAGGAGTTGTTTGGCACGATCGATGCGACAGCGAATATGGTATTGGTGGGGCGAAATCCCAAGGGACTGTTTGAAGAGTCGGGAAAAGTGATAAGGACTCAACTGAACCAAGTTGGCAAGTTCAGCGAGGCTGACTTCTTGATCGAGCGCATCCTGGATGTGATCTAGGACTTGCTTGAGTTGTTGTTGAGAAAGTCCGCCTTGAGGACACTTCACCGTACTTTTGTGAGTGGAGTAACGGGTAAGCAGATGGACAGATAGCGCATTTGCCATTGCATCAGCGTAGAGGTGGGTCGTGGTTCCATCAATTTCTAGCGAGGTTTTGAGGGCGATCGCAATTTGCTGGATTAAGGGATCAACTCCAGAAGATAATTTGGGTTCTAGGACAATCCCATCTTTAAGACCAAGCTCTGTTGCAGTACGGTGAAGTAAGTTGGGAACTAAGAAGAGATGTATGGCTTCTGCTTCTTGATACGACTGAAATGATTGGCGTAAATTAGCAGGGTATAAGCCGATGTCTCCAGTCGGCAGGGCATCAATGGTCTGAACTTGCCCATCGACAGTCCGTTCTGCTCTGATGGGTTCGCCAGTATTGATACAGAGGGTGTGGTGCGACGAGGTATGCGCGGGAATGTACAATGCAGGCTGACGCGAATAACTTAACTGTAGTTCTTTCCAATTTGCCGACGCACTAGAGAGAATGATTGGACTAGGAAGTGAATGATCGCGATCGCGATTATCAACGAATTCTATTGCAGGAAATTTCACAATTGCTTTTTGCTTTTATAGTTTGTCTAGCAATCCCGTCTTGACCTCATTCTGAATATGAACTAACTGATTTTTGTACTATCTCAAGTGAGGAATAAGCAGCCTAACTATTTATTATACGGGTGCGATTCGTTACTAGCATAAAAGTATTGACCTATGGAGGCAAGCTATAAGCTAGAGGGGTGAGTAACCTAGAAAACCCTAACTGTTCAGTAGATGTGAGTGAGCCAAAACGGCAAACCTCACCCGTCAGGAGCGACGTGACTCCCAATCTGCCCACAGTGACCATACTCGGAATTATGGAGGCTGAAGCTAGGCTGTAAACTTTGTACTCTTTTGCCCATAAGGGTTCATGCAGAAAGTGTGTTGACTATTTTTGTGGAAAAACGGCTGTTCCAGCCGTTTTTCCACAAACAAAAAAGAACACGAATAATTTTCCGCAAAATCGCCTAAAAACCAACAAAGTCAACAGCCTAGACTACATCCCTTATATTCTCGCTGCATTATGCGGAAGATAGCAGCAAACTCCGAGGAGGGGATAGGCAAATTGGACTACCCTAAACCATCAAAATAATCGAAGGAACGGAACGAACCTAGACCCGAAAGGGCGAGGGGACAAGAGCATGTTCGTAAGTCAGGTTTTGCACGACTAGAAGATATTGTTACCAGGTTAACTACTGTTCAAGAGGGTATTACCAACCTGTTGGCATCCCTAGACAATGACCGTCCTACCATTTTGAGAAAGCTGAATACAATTGAGAATAAAGTTGATAGGTTGCTAGAAAAAAGTGAAGACAATAACCTATAAATATCTTTATTATTCTTTCTCTACAATCCCAATCCTGTAGCCTAAAGCATCTAAAAACTCAATTAAAGCCAAAATTTCCTGACCACCAGTTTCTAGAAGCATTTTATCCAACTTTTCAAAATGCTGTTGTCTAACCTCTGAAAAATCACCTAATTGTTTTCTTGCTTCTACAACTTCTTCTAATGTCAATTGCAATAAATTTGCATCATATCCTTCTTCATCCAATTCCAACATGACGCTAATATAACCAGCAGTACGTTCTGGGTTTTTTAAAGATTCAATTAAATATTCTCGATAATGTCTACTTCTTTGGGTTTTGACTTCGCTCATAATCTCTTCAATAGACCTCTTGCAAAAGTCGGATACTCGCTAGAAAATAAATTTTCTGGCTGATAACTCAAGTCGCTTGAAACCGACTAACAACAGTATTTTTAGTCCGTTTCAACGGACTTTTGCTATTAGGCAGAGACTTGAG
>NZ_JCACKM010000235.1:0-7512 GCF_059505385.1 Desmonostoc vinosum | reverse complement strand
GGGGACTGGGGATTGGGGATTGGGGACTGGGGATTGGGGACTGGGGACTGGGGACGCGGGGACGCGGGGACGCGGGGACGCGGGACGCGGAGAATAATTAATAACAAATGACAATTCCCAATTCCCAATTACGAATTACGAATTACGAATTACGAATTACCTCAACGCATACTCCAGATGATATTCAACTAACTCAATTTCGTTGCCATCTGGATCATTGACATAGATTCTGTGCTTGGTTTCAGGTGCTGTCATTGTGTAGTATTCAATGCTTTCGGTTTCAAGCAATTTTTTCATGCTTTCGCCGTCTTCGATGACAAAGCCAACATGATTAATACCAATGCTTTCATAGGCTTGATGTATTCTTTTCTGCTCAGGGTCATCATTCAAAGCAAGATAAAATTGATCGTTCCCGAAATGCATCCAACGACTGCCGTTAAAAACACCTTCGGCGCGTACAGACCAATCAGGAAAGAGAGTTTGGTAAAACTTCTTGCTGGCATCAATATCTTTGCAAGATAGGTTGATATGTTCAAAGCGATTAAATTTCATGATTTGTTCCTTTGTTGTTTCTTAACTTCTGTATACTCCCCACCCCAGCTACTTCAATTACGCTTGGTAAAAGTACGATCAGCGATCTCAGGAAATAGGAAAAACTATTCCCTGTTCCCTATTTAGAATTTTTAGCCCAAGGCAATATCTAATTCCTCTTAAATAAATCATAGTCGAAATGATTATGAGTTGCAAGTGGAAATTGGGAATGGACGCGGGGAAAATTTCTCGCTCATCTCCCCCGTGGGCTTCGACTTCGCTCAGCCCACGGAAACCCAGTCCCTATTACCCCTAATCCCCAGTCCCTACCAATCTATAGGTAAACCTAATTGCTCTAAGGTATCGCCTTCTTGCAAGAGTGATTGGATGTTGGCGTCTACTTGAATGCAACCACTGGAAAGCACTAAAGCACGTTGAGTAACTTTGCTTAACCAATGCAGGTCATGGGAGGCGATTAACATTACTTGTACGGGCAATTTTAGCAATACTTGCGCTAAATGCCGTCGCCATGCTGGATCAAGACCATTGGTTGGTTCATCTAAAATTAAAATTGTGGGATCTAGTGCCAAAATTGCTGCTAGGGCTGCAAGGCGTCTCTGTCCACCAGAAAGTTCATGTGCGGAACGATGAGCGTAGGCTTCTAGACCAAAATCGGCTAGTAATTGTCGGGCGCGATCAATTGCGATCGCTGATGGTACGCCATAGTTGCGTGGCCCGAAGGTAATATCTTCTAAGATGGTGGGCATAAATAATTGGTCGTTGGCATCTTGAAAACCAAAGCCAATTTGACGACGCACTTGGGGTAAGGTTTTAGGTTCTACTGGAATACCATTAATTAAGATTTTCCCGGTTAAGGGCTGTTTTAAACCAATGAGATTTTCTAGTAAGGTACTTTTTCCAGAACCAGTTGCCCCCATTAATGCGACGCGATCGCCTGGATTTAAGCTAAAAGAAATTTCTCGCAATACTGGCTCCTGTTGGGGATAAGCATACACCAGATTTTGCACCTCGACTACGGCAGCGTGAGGATCATGGGTTGAAGGTTGGGTGTTAGATGTCAAAGATTTCAAAATTTTAACTGCGCTAAATTCTGTAAGAAGTTATGGTTAAACTGGCTGCGATCGCCGAAGCTACTAATATGGCAATCCGCTCTTTTGGTCTGAAGGGTGAATCTATGGGTAATTGACCATTGTAACCACGAGTGATCATTGCGGCGTAAACTCTTTCAGCTCTGTCTAAACTGCGGAGATACAAAGCACCAATCATTGATGCACTGGCATAGCGCAACCATCCCGCAGTTCCATTTAAACCGCGTAATTGAGCGGCGCGTTGCATTCGTGCTACTTCATCTAATAAAATTTCCATGTACTGCCCAGCTAAGAGCAAATTTTCTTTTAAGGGTGCTGGCACAGGTAAGCTTTTGAGGGCAATGCCAAAACTGTGTGGTGGTAGTGTGAGCAAAAAACTATTCATCGTCAGTAAACAAACTAAAGAACGAACCAGCAAAAAGCTAGCTCGCTCCCATCCCAAGGGTAACGCCATTAACGAGAGGAAAATCAATTCTGTACCGAGTAGTCCTCCCATTTGGCGAATTGGGGCGCGTAATAGTCCAGCCCACAAAAATGCGATCGCGCCATACACAGCTAGGCAAGACCAAGCATAATGCTTTAGTAAAGCTGTCCCTACCACAATTACTAGGGACAACTGCAAACGTAAGGGTAAGGAAAGTTTAAGCATTCTTCGGTTTCACTACCTTGGCAATTCCAAAGGCAACAGCAAAGCAAACCGCAGCTCCTACAAGCCCAGCAATACTGGTGCCAATTGGCCCCAAATCTTGAATTTCGTAATCAGCCAAAGGTGTTGGCACAGTTACCCGCACTTGTTCGGCTAGGTTGATAAAGCCCAAGTTTTCTGCAACTTTTTCCAAACCATCAGGCCAAGCTGAGGCAAACAGCGACAGCACCCCTGCTATCAAGAAAATACTTACAACAGGAACCAACCATCCACGAAACTGTTGCTGTTCTCCTGGTAATAAGTCTGGCCGTGTAGTCGATAGATAAGTTAACACACCTCCAGTAATTAGCCCTTCACCAATACCAATCAAAATATGTACACCAGTCATAGCAGGCAAAACTATACTTACAGGTGCGGTTCCAGAAAGGACTAACTCAATAGCACAAGCTACAGCTGCTACCACTACACTAACACCAGCCGCAATGCCAGCAGCTAAGGGTAAGCGTCTTTTAGAACCTCCAAACAACCGCTGCAAGGTTTGGGTTAAAATCCAGCCAACCCAAACACCAACTACTGCCATGTTAAAAATATTCGCTCCCAGGGCTGTGATCCCACCATCGGCAAATAGTACAGCTTGAATAATTAAAACTGTGGCAATACATAATGTCCCCGCCCAAGGACTACCCAAAACGATCGCACCGAGAGTTCCCCCTAACAAGTGACCACTAGTGCCGCCTGCTACCGGAAAATTGATCATTTGCGCGGCAAAAATAAAAGCAGTGGTTAGCCCCAAGACGGGGGCGCGACGAATTCCAAAAGCATCTTGCGATCGCCCAAAAGCAACTAAAAGTGCTGCTGCACTTGCTAACCCAGTAGCGCTTGCTACAGGTACAGAAATAAACCCATCAGGAATATGCATGACGTTTCACTGAAATCTAAATATGTTTATTTACGCAGACTAAGCAATATAACTACGGCATCAAATTAATAACAAACAAAATTTTTCCTCTTTTTTCAATGCCCTCTTGGGGGATTTTATAGTGTGACTTTAGGCAGATAGACAATAAAATATGCGTCAATTACTATACTTATCTATTATTATATTAACTTATGTTAAGTTTATATTTAAATAAAGCGTTAAAAGTTACTTAAAAATTTTTAAATAGCACAAGTAAAATATTTTTGTATGCCTACAAAAAACTTGATTTAACTCAACTGATATCTTGCACCAGTCCCAAAAACCGCCATAGTTTAGAAACCTATGGCTAATAGCAAAAGTCCTCTCAAGAGGACTAAATCTCACAAAAAGCATAGATTTAAGTCCACTTAAGTGGACTTAACCTAATAAGAGCGAGAATTTATTCTCTGGCGGGAGATTGGGCAGGTGCAAGATGTCTAATGTCCGAACTCAAAAAATATAGGATTAGTACGATTAATTTGTCTTTACTTGTGGTTTACGCCAATGCTGTATTAGTAATCCAATTGCCATACCAATGCCAACAATGCCAGTAAAGTAAAATAAACTAATTAACCGAGTATAAATTGGTGGTGCAATTCCTTCAACTTCCACTTTTTGTGCTATTTTGACTGGTGAAAATTGACGGTTAGAGCCTGGTTGTGGAGTTGCTTCTACCTCAATTTTGTGGGGTGCGCCATCAAAAAATTGTTCCAGCCATATTAATTTGCCTTCTTGGTTAGGGGTTCCTTTGTAAGCAAAAACTGTGAGATTGTCTTCTAGGGCGATAGCTTTAACTTGTAAAGCTACATCCTTGATAGGTTGTCCTGTTACAGGATCTTTCACCTGCACAGCTAAATTTGCAGCTTTTCCCACAGTTGCGTTTTTATCACCTTCAAGACGGACTTCTAATTCCTGAGATTTTTGAGCGGATGGTGCGATCGCTTCGGTACTATTTGAGTGTCCACTACCATGAGCTTCTGCAACTTCTGCACTCAGGTTAATAAATAATAGGGTGACTATAGCGACTACTGTCAATGCACTCAATAACAGACGTACTGACTGGGGGGCAATTTCTCCTTGACGTAGTTGTTCTTGTCCGCCAATAACCCAGCCGCCCAACAATCCCATTGACAATAAAACAGCGACAACAACGGCAAAATATTTATATTTAACTGGGTTTTCTTGAACATGCAGATTCAAATTTTGCTCATAAGCACCAAAAGCTTGTCCTACCAGAGGTGACACCTTTACCCGTAATTGATAGTTACCACGGATAGGTAACATCTGTTGGATTTCTAGTTTTCCATCAGGTGCGGCTGCATTCATTTCTAGCAATTTTGTGCCTTCAACGATTGGAAAATCTGTTGTCAACCAAGGATTAGATGGTGGCGTGAGAATTTGTAAGTCGATTAAAGCATTTCTATACGGTTTACCCCCAGCATCAACAGCTTGTAGTGTCAGAGTCACAGGGGATTGTGGTTTTTCTGTTCCTGCCTCAAACGGATGAATACGTTCTTGGGGTGGGTTGGTAGAGAGAATCACTCTAGGTGTAGGAATTTGGGAAAATCCCACAAAGGAATAAAGAACTGACAACGCCATGCAAACAGTACTAATTACTCCAAATAGTTGATACTTTTTCATAAAACCTTATTGATTGAGATCAGGATAAAGTAATGTAGAGATGCTTAGTTTTTCATCTCTACAAAACTCAATTTTTCTAAGCAAAAACACTGACATCAAATATCAGCCATGTTAACATCATTATTTTTGTTGGGTGCTTAATAAAGGCTTATGCACTTAACAAATCTTGGAATGATGATTATTTAGTGACATGCAACACCTAAGGTATGGTGACGCATAGAGTGTGTTGTGTTATGAGCCGCAGGATAGGTAGAGAAAAAAACAGTCCAGATTACTAAAGAAGATAGCAGCATATAAAGTGTTACCTGCACAGGTTTAGATAGGGTAATGCTTGCGGTCTTCTGCAATACTGAAGTAGAAGAAAAAACAGTCATTTTTGACCTTCCATAGTTAATGTGAGAAATTTATCAATCAAAAGGCATTATGCCACTTGATTGCAAAAAGATATACCATCAACTTTGTATTTGACAAGTGTGTATAAAATGTATTAAATATTTCGACTTTAACAAATGTAATTAAAGTTTTATATTATAGCGGTTTTAAATAATTTGTGAAATATGAGAGATAGTTCTTGATTGTTGACTGTTAACTACTATTGTTCATTTTTTTTACAACTTATCATGCAGAAATTTACGCATAAAGTTAATACAAATGACAAACGCATGACACATTGTTTTATAGGATGATATTCTCCATTAAGATAAAAATTTACATTAACAACATCACAAAAAGTAAATTAAAAAGCTTTTTCTCAAGGGCGATCGCCAAGTGAAACCAAAATCAATACAGTTTGGGAACAAAAGCAGGCTATTGCCTGAAAAATACTTAATTGTGTCTTAAGTTAATTGAGAATTGTTGACAAGAATCAGTTTTATTTGTAGTATATTTAAGAAAAATTATTGCAAATATTTTGCAATTTCTTGGAGCGCTCATCGTAATGTCATGCCCAACAACTTCACTTTGAATAAAGACCAACTTTGGAGCCGCCGTCAACTACTGAAGCTGGGTATGACGGGTGCTGGTGTGGCAGGTGCAGCAGCGCTATGGCAGATATTGAAGCCACAAACTAAGTCAATTGTCAGAGTGCCATCAATGGAAATGGAAGCACCACAGGGAGCTGCTAACCCGATGCAGGTGCTACGAAATTTCGATTATGGGACAGTAAAAAAAGAAAATGGACGCACCATTAGAGAATTTCAGTTAGTCGCGGATACTTCTGTAATTCAATTAAATAGTGCTGTTTCTTACAACATTTGGGATTTAAACGGTCGCATACCAGGGCCAACGCTACGGGCACAACAAGGCGATCGCATCCGGGTATTATTTCTCAACAAAGCAGGACATTCTCACTCTTTACATTTTCACGGTGTTCACCCCTCAGAAATGGATGGCATTCGCCCAATCGGTAATGGCAAAGCAACAATTTATGAGTTTGATGCCGAACCGTATGGTGTCCATTTATACCATTGTCACGTGGAGCCAGTGACGCGCCACATCGCCAAGGGGTTGTATGGGATGTTCATCGTTGATCCACCCACACCTCGCCCCCCAGCGGATGAGATAGTCCTAGTCATGGCTGGGTATGACGTGAATGACGATAGCCACAATGAGTATTATGCCTTCAATGGTCTGCCGCACTACTTAATGCATCATCCTGTGCGGATTTACAAAGATCAGTTAATTCGGCTATATGTTCTCAACATCATTGAATACGATCCGGCAGTGACATTTCATCTACACGCCAACTTCTTCGACGTTTATCGCTATGGCATGAGTATGAAGGGGAGCGAGAAAACTGATGTGATTACGATGGGTATAGCAGAAAGGCACATCTTAGAGTTTGTTTTTCACTATCCAGGTAAGTATATGTTTCATCCCCATCAAGACGCGATCGCTGAAAATGGTTGCATGGGTCAATTTGAAGTAGTCACAGAAAACGACCCTAAAAACCCCACAAAAAATTAATGAGTCGGCTTCAGGTGGAAAGCGGAAGATGGAGGAATTGAACCCCCAGGTGTTACCCTGCTCTAGTTTTCAAGACTAGTTGCCCTCCCTTGAGCAGCATCTTCCTTGAAGGGGTGTCTGACGGGGCTTGAACCCGTTATGACTGGTTCCACAAACCAGCGCCGCGACCACTTTGGCTTCAGACACCATTCAGTGGAATCAAGGGGATTTGAACCCCTAACCTCCTGTGTGCAAAACAGGCGCTCTGCCAGTTAGAGCTATGACCCCATACAGCAGAAGTGATAGGTACATATATAAAACCGTTTAGAAGACGGTTGCCTTATCTGTTAGGCGACACTCCCATAAGTTGGTAACCCCAGCAGGAATTGAAAGAGCAACTTCCTCCTTGTAAGAGAGGCACTCTCCCAACTGAGTTACAGGGCTAAGAAAGCGATTGACGAGATTTGAACTCGTACTTAGACTCTAGTGCTTTACTACATATAGATTACAAACATATTACAAAAATGTCAAGGGCATACTACAAACTTTTTCAAAGAAGTGAGACCGCTCTTGATTGAGTTGCACTTCTCACACGCTGTTACAACATTAGACTTCTTGCAAAAATACTGGAACCGTCAGAGACTCAAGTCTCTGCCTAATAGCAAAAGTCCGTTGAAACGGAC